>JBBIVS010000018.1:7779-15191 GCA_037439605.1 Draconibacterium sp.
TTCCTGAACAATCCTTCGCTGAAAGTACTTAAAAAAGATTTGGCTGTGAGTTCGGCATCCGACATATTTAAAAAATACCGTGAAATGACCGATGAAGCCGGTGAAAGCCAAAAAATGAAAAGCATTGGCGAACGCTTGTTTTTAGCCGGATTAATGGAAATGCAACCTGATAAAGTTTTTTATCCTGACGCTAATTCGACCATGCGTTTAACTTACGGACAGGTACTTGATTATCAACCGCGTGATGGCGTTATCTATAATTATTTCACCACGGTTAATGGTTATCTCGAAAAGGAAATTCCGGGAGATCCGGAGTTTGATGTTCCGGAAAGGATGAAACAACTTTTAATTGACAAAGATTACAGAAGGTATGCTGATAAAGATGGCTCGCTTCGCGCATGTTTTATTACCAACAATGATATTACCGGGGGTAATTCAGGAAGCCCCGTTATTAATGCCAATGGCGAATTAATCGGGATTGCTTTTGATGGTAACTGGGAAGCGATGAGCGGTGACATTGCATTTGAACCTGAATTGCAGCGTTGTATCAATGTCGATATCCGGTTTGTGCTGTGGGTTATTGATGTTTATGCAGGGGCATCCCATTTGATTGATGAAATGCAGATAGTACAGTAATTTGCCATTACTGAGCAGGTGACTTAAAGTCACCTGCTCAGTAAAATCTAACGATGGCCCGTCCACAAATAACCATTTACACCGATGGCGCTGCCAGGGGAAATCCAGGTCCGGGAGGCTACGGAATTGTGCTGCTTTCGGGAGTATTCCGCAAGGAAATGTCTGAAGGATACAAACATACCACAAACAACCGGATGGAATTGCTGGCAGTAATTGTTGCTTTGGAAGCATTAAAAATTCTGGGAAGTGAAATTACCATTTACACCGACTCAAAATATGTAGCCGATGCAGTAACAAAAGGCTGGGTTTTCGATTGGGTGAAGAAGCGGTTTAAAGACAAAAAAAACCCGGATCTGTGGCTGCGTTTTCTCGAAGTTTATAAAAAACACGTGGTGAAAATTATTTGGGTAAGAGGGCACAACAACAACCCGTTAAACGAGCGCTGCGATGAACTGGCAGTAGCAGCATCAATGCAAACCAATTTAAAGGAAGATACAGGTTATCAGCCATGAAGTTGAGCAATTCCAAAAAACAAAAATCAAATTTCAAATAATTTCCAAAAATCAAAACTTCAAATTTCAAACCGTTTGGAAAATTAAAGTTTTAGGATTTGGAGTTTATTTGTTCTGAAATTTGATATTTGTTATTTGAGTTTTTACGTTTAACTGGCTTTAAGTCGCTGAATATTGGCATGTTCCAGTTTATGCTCGGCATATTCTTTTGTAATATGTAGCCTGTCGATTTTCTCCGATGGCGAATAAAACATGGCGTCATTCATTATACTTTCGCAAATCGAGCGTAATCCCCTGGCCCCCAGTTTAAATTCAATTGCTTTATCAACAATGTATTCAAATGCTTCTTCATCGAAACCAAGCGCAATCCCATCAATTTTAAACAGCTTTTTATATTGTTTAATCACAGAGTTGCGTGGTTCGGTTAAAATGCTGCGCAGTGTTTTCCTATCCAATGGATTAAGATAAGCCAGAACCGGTAACCGGCCAATAATTTCGGGAATCAGACCAAACGATTTTAAATCCTGCGGTGCGATGTATTGCAGTAAATTTTCACGTTCAATTCTGTCAACATCTTTGGCAGCGCTGTAACCGATAACTTTTGTATTCAGGCGGGTGGCAATTTTGCGCTCAATGCCATCGAAAGCGCCACCGCAAATGAAAAGTATGTTTTTGGTGTCAACCGGAATCAGCTTTTGTTCGGGGTGTTTACGTCCTCCCTGTGGCGGAACGTTTACTATCGATCCTTCGAGAAGTTTCAACAAACCTTGCTGTACTCCTTCTCCTGAAACATCCCGGGTAATGGATGGGTTGTCGCCTTTGCGTGCGATTTTATCAATTTCGTCGATAAATACAATTCCTCTTTCGGCAGCTTCCACATTGTAATCGGCTGCCTGTAACAGGCGGGTCAGCAGGCTTTCAATATCTTCCCCCACGTAACCAGCTTCAGTTAAAACTGTTGCGTCCACAATTGTAAATGGCACATGCAGCATTTTTGCGATGGTGCGCGCAAGCAATGTTTTTCCGGTTCCGGTTTCGCCTACCAAAATGATATTCGATTTTTCAATCTCTGTTTCATCCGCATCAACAGCTTGTTTAAGGCGTTTGTAATGGTTATAAACCGAAACGGAAAGTATTTTTTTTGCCTGATCCTGACCAATAACGTATTGATCGAGGAAATCTTTAATTTCTTTTGGCTTTAAAAGTTTGGCCCCGTCGAGATCGAAAGTACCGCTTTTTTTTGTTTCTTCCTGAATAATAGCGTGTGCCTGCTCGGCACACCTGTCGCAGATATGACCCTCTATTCCGGCAATTAATAAATTAACCTCCCTTTTTTCCCGTCCACAAAACGAGCATTTATCTGGTTTAATTTTATTCGACATTATTTTTTGTTTCTTACCAAAACTTCATCAATCATACCATATTTAACCGCCTCTTCAGCATTCATCCAATAGTCGCGGTCAGCATCCTTTTCAACCTGCTCAATTGGTTTTCCTGTATGAGAAGAAATAATGGAATAGAGTTCGTTTTTAATCTTCATAATTTCGCGAACTGTAATTTCCAGTTCCGAAGCCTGACCTGATGCACCCCCCATCGGTTGGTGAATCATAACTCTTGAATGTCTCAATGCTGTTCGTTTTCCTTTGGTCCCGGCAGTTAAAAGCACTGCTGCCATCGAGGCAGCCATGCCTGTGCAAATGGTTGCAACATCGGCAGTTATGTACTGCATGGTATCATAAATTCCGAGACCGGCATGTACCATTCCTCCCGGAGAGTTAAAATAAATCTGTATATCTTTTGTTGGATCTGTTGACTCAAGGAAAAGCAACTGTGCCTGTATAATGTTTGCAACGGTATCGTCGATAGGTACACCAAGAAAAATAATCCGGTCCATCATTAACCTTGAAAATACGTCCATTGAAGCTACATTTAACTGGCGTTCTTCGATAATGGTTGGCGATATATAATTGCTGTACATAGAGCTAAACCTGTCGAGTGTTAAACTGCTTAACCCTGCATGTTTAACTGCATATTTTCTGAATTCATTATTGTTGCCGTTCATATTAAACTGATATTTAAAAAAGTAACTTTGTAAACCACATTAAAAAACAAGTTACAAAGTTACAAAAAAGTTGATTGCTGATTCATTCAGCAAAATGTTATTTCTTTCGCCCTGTTTGAAGGCTTAACTATTTCATCATTGCGTTAAATTCTTCCTGGCTTACTTCGGTTTCCTGAACAGAGACTTTCTGTTTTACCAACTGAATAACTTTGTCTTCGTACAGTCGTTTGTAAATTCGTTCGTTTTCTTCAGGTTTGTCAAGAATCATTTTTGCAAACGATTCAAGTTGTTCATCGGGAATGTCATAAATTCCATACTGATTGTACTGTGAACGTGCCATTTGAACTGCAAACCATCTTGTTTCTTCAGGAGTAACTGTTATTTGATTTTCAGTTATAATGGCATCTTTGATTAACTGCCATTTTAAATCGCCGATAAATCCTTCAAATTCATTTTCAACCTGCTCTACTGTAAATTCTTTATTAGCCGCAATTAACCAGCGTTTTAAAAAAGCTTCCGGAAGTGTGATATTGGCTTGTTCAAGCAATTTATCGTGAGTATCTAAAGCGAATTTATGGTTCTAGGAGTACATCAAACTGGCCTCAATTTCCGATTTAATTCTGTTTCTAAAATCCGCAATGGTTTTTACATCCGTTTCTTCACCATACAATTTTTTGAAAAGATTTTCATTCAGTTCTGCTTTTTCAAACTTCAAAACTTCGTTGATTGTAAATTTGAAATTGCCGTTCAGTGCATCTGCTTCGTTCTGTTTTATCTTCAACATGTGTTTGATTTCATGCCTGTTTTCGAATGCTTTCACAGGGTCGAAAATTACCACATCACCGCTTTTTTTACCAACGAAATTGTTTTTTATTTCATCGTTTTTGATCAGGTCGATAGCAATCAAAACATCATTTGACCTTATTCCTTCTTCAAGTTCTTCACCAGAATCGTTTAACTGAACAAAATCTCCGCGGACCGAACTGTCAGCTTTAATTTCATCATCGGGGACATTTTCACCCAATTGCGACTGCGCCATTTCAACCTGCTTATCAATCATTTCATCGGAAACGGCAATCTTGTAAAATTTGAATTCATTTTCTTTATCAAGCGAAATATTGATTTCGGGAGATAAAGCAATATCGAAAGTAAATTCAAAATTTTCATTGGTTTCCCAGTTGATGGTTTTTTGCTGTTCTTCGTTTGGAAGCGGTTCTCCTAAAATTTTCAGTTTTTCATCAACCAGATATTGCGATAAATTTTTGGAAAGTAATTTATTTACTTCGTCAACCAATATTGGAATCCTGTATTTTCTTCTGATAAGTCCATCCGGAACTTTGCCCGGACGAAACCCCGGAACCACTGCTTTTTGGCGATACTCTTTCAGTTGATCGGCAACTGCTTTTTCATAATCGGCCTTTTCAATGACAACTTTTAGTATGGCATTTACGGCGTCAATATTTTCCCTGGTAATGTTCATGATGATTAAAAATTAAATTCAAGTATTTAAAGTAAAAACAACCGCCAACTCTTCTGAATTAAAGAAGGTCGGCGGTTTTTGTGCGGGCAAAGGGACTCGAACCCCCACGCCGTAAGGCACCAGATCCTAAGTCTGGCGCGTCTACCAATTCCGCCATGCCCGCCAAACAGCGCGCAAAGGTAAATATATTTTTCGAAATTAAAAATCAGGGAAAATGCCGGAAGTTATCTCAGATCAATCACTGTACCCCGTTTTTCGTCCTGCAATTCAGGTGGAATAGCTTCTTTGATTTCGCGCCAGAGCAGGTTGATGAGTTTGTATTTGGCAAAATGCCGCGAAAAAACAAGGCTTACTTCGCGAAGCGGTTTAATGTTGGTAAATGATTTTACATTAGCTAGTCTTTTTTCCGACATTCCCATTTTTGCCAGTTCGGGGATAAGGGTTAATCCGCCTTCGCGATCAACAATATTCATTAGTGTTTCAAGCGATCCGGCCTCGAACTGAAATGGCAAACCGCCTTCGGTTGTGCCAACCAGCGAACACAAATTAATTACCTGGTCGCGGAAACAATGCCCGTCGCTCAAAAGCCAGATTTCAGGTGTTGCGATATCTTTCACCGTAATTTCCTTTAATTTATGCAGCGGATGCGACGGGTTTGCATAAATGAGCATCTCCTCGTAAAAGATAGGTTTTTCGATTATTTTTTCCTCATTTAGCGGAGTGGCTAAAATACCAACATCAATCAAATCTTTATGCAGGAGTTTTACAATGTTATCGGTGTTTTCCTCAACAACTTTAATAAAAATATTGGGATACTTCCGTTTGTAATTACCAATAAAAACAGGAAGAAGATATGGCGCCATGGTGGGAATAATTCCGATACGGATTAGACCTGAAACCTGGTTTTTGTGGTCTTTTACAATATTATTAATTTCCTCCGATTGTTTTAAAACAATGCGGGCCTGATCGATAATGCGCTGACCAACATCAGTTGGCATCAGCGGGTGGCGGCTGCGGTCGAAAATAATAATTTCAAGGTCTTCCTCCAGTTTTTTAATTTGCATCGAAAGGGTTGGCTGGGTGATAAAACAGTTTTCGGCTGCACGGCCAAAATGCCGGTATGTATCAACAGCAACAATATATTCGAGTTGAGTAAGCGTAATCATAACAGTAGTTGATTTTGGTTTTAAAAGTAGAAATAATCTGTTAATCATAGCTAAAAGATGCTTAAAATGTAATTCATTTAAAATTGTAATTTTGCCAAAAATGAAATGCATCATGAAACATTGGATATTTTTTATTGTAACAGGTTTGGTGTTTTTATTTGCAGCCTGCGGACCTTCGGATGAAGATAAAGCCCGCACCAAGCTGAATTTTGCAAAAGTGTTGCTTGAAAAACAGGACACCACCGCGGCATTGTTGCAACTTGACAGTATTTTAAAATTATTTCCAAAAGCCCCTTATTCGCTGAATGCAGCCAAAAACCTGATGACCGAAATCAATTTTGAACTGCTCCACCGGAAAGAAGCAGAGCTTGATACAATTAAATCGGTGATAGCAGTTCTTGAAAATTCGTTTGTGAAAGAGAAAACAGAGTTCGACAGATATACCCAATACATTCACAAACGGCAAACTTTGCAGGGATCATTAATTCGTTCTTTTATTCAGATTCATCTCGATGAACGCGGTGATTTGTACCTGAGCAGTAATTATCATGGTAAAAGTTCGATAAATCATTATGCAATAAGGGTTTACGATGGCGAAATCAGTGCAAAAACAGATTCAATCCCATTGGGCGATCCCAACAATCATCAATCGGATTTTATGGAGTTTAAATGGGAAAAAGTTTCGTACCGAAACGGGAAAGATAACGGTGTAATAGAGTTTATTGCCAACCATGCCGATCGCAAACTGAAAGCTGTCTTTTTGGGGAAAGGCCAGTTTTACGTTATCCTCGAAGAATTTGATAAAACTGCAGTTAAGGACGCACTTGCACTTTCAAAAGCCATAAAAAGAAAAAACGAACTTGAAAAAGAGATTCAAATACTGGAAAAGAAGTTGCATATAAATTAATCGGTGGCGGCATTTACCAAATCGGAAAATTTTTCTGTTTGATGTTTTTGATGTTCGAATATAGATTTATTTTTTGAATAGACAATTTTACCCTCCAATTTCAACTTTAATACTATATTTTCCAAAAATATCCGCAGCGTTTTGCAGATCTTCCCTGGTTGGTTCTTCCATTTCTGCCGAATCATAGATCATTTCCAGTTTTTTGTATTTTCCACTGGCAATGTTGTGATATGGAAGTAGATTTACTATCGGATTTGTTATGGGTGTCGCGTCCCGAGTACTCGGGACCAAACCGCGATTTTTGGTTAATTGCAATTCCGCAACGAACTCAGCCATTTTTGTAACTTCTTCAATATGTGTATTCACATTTTTGATAAATGGAATACGAATATTGATGTTTGCCCCTGTTTCAGCAAGTATTTTCAGGTTTTTCAGAATAAGGCGGTTGTCAACTCCAGTCCATTTTTTATGCTGGATGGGGTTCATTAGTTTTAAATCGTAAAGGAATAAATCAGTGTGTTTTGCTACTTCCAAAAGCGTTTCTGTTGCCGCAAAACCACAGGTATCAACAGCGCGGTGCAGCCCTTTTTCTCCACAGGCTTTCAGCATTTCAACCAGAAATTCAGGGTGCATTAGCGGCTCGCCTCCC
>JBBIVS010000019.1:0-15181 GCA_037439605.1 Draconibacterium sp.
CGAAAGAAGGGTGGCCGGTTGCGCAACCCAAATTCACGAGTCTTCCTTCGGCAAGCAGATAAATGGCATGTCCATCAGGGAAAATGTATTTGTCAACCTGTGGTTTTATGTTTATTTTTTTGATGCCTTTGAAAGCGTTCAGTTTGTCAACCTGTATTTCGTTATCGAAATGGCCAATGTTACAAACAATTGCCTGGTCCTTCATTTTGGCAAGATGTTCAATGGTAATCACATCTTTGTTTCCGGTTGTGGTAACATAAATATTTCCCTCCGGAAGCGCATTTTCAATTGTGTTCACTTCAAAGCCCTCCATTGCAGCCTGCAGAGCGCAAATCGGGTCTATTTCGGTAACAATAACCCTTGCGCCGTACGAACGCATTGAATGTGCGCAACCCTTGCCAACATCGCCATAACCCAAAACCACAACTACCTTTCCGGCAATCATAACATCGGTGGCACGTTTAATGCCATCGGCGAGCGATTCGCGGCATCCGTACAAATTATCGAATTTCGATTTTGTAACCGAGTCGTTTACATTGATGGCAGGCACAAGAAGTTCTCCCTTTTCAAGCATTTGGTAAAGGCGGTGAACACCGGTTGTTGTTTCTTCAGAAACGCCAATCCATCCTTTTACCACATTATGCCATTTTGCCGGATTATCAGCCAATGTTTTTTTAAGTAAGTCAAGGATTATTGCTTCTTCCAAATTCGAAGGGGTTTTATCAAGCACAGAAGCATCGTTTTCGGCTTTGTAACCGAGGTGGATAAGTAAAGTGGCATCACCGCCATCGTCAACAATAAGGTTTGGGCCAAGGCTGTCGCCAAAATCAAGCGCTTGTTCGGTACACCACCAATATTCTTCGAGTGTTTCGCCTTTCCATGCAAAAACAGGTATTCCGGCTTTTGCAATAGCTGCTGCTGCATGATCCTGTGTCGAAAAAATATTACAACTTGCCCAGCGCACCTCTGCACCAAGTTCTGCAAGGGTCTCTATTAATACGGCAGTTTGAATGGTCATGTGCAAACTTCCTGTTATCCTGGCGCCTTTTAATGGTTTAAAGGGGCCAAATTTCCGCCTTACTGACATTAATCCAGGCATCTCTTTCTCTGCTATCTCAATCTCCTTCCTGCCGAATTCAGCCAACGAAATGTCAGCAACTTTATAATCCAGTTTGTTTTTAACCGCTGCAGTCATTTTTAAATCAGTTTTATTATTATTTCAAAAAAAATTCCTGCAAAACTAACAAATTCTGCCACAAATTTTTTCAATAACCAGAAAACTGAACAATTAAAAATGGATTTAGTTCCCCATATCAGATATGAATTTAATCCGCATTAAACGTATGTCGTCTTCCGAATATTCATCTTCTCCCAATTCTTTAACTGCATGTTCAATTGAATCTACTTCGGATTCGCGGAAGTACTCAAAAATTTCCTCCTGATGATCTTCGTCCAAAACATCATTAATATAGTAATCAATATTTAAACGTGTGCCGGCATTAACGATTGCTTCAACCTCTGATATAACATCGTGAACTGTAACTCCTTTTGAGTCAGCAATATCTTCGAATGACAATTTCCGGTCGATACTTTGAATGATAAAGATTTTAAGTTTCGATTTATCTGCGACTGCTCTTACCACCAAATCGTCAGGACGTTCAATTTCGTTTTCTTCAACATATTTTGCAATTAATTCAACTACTTCCTTTCCATATCTGCGTGCCTTACCCTGACCAACACCCTGTATATTTTGCAATTCATCCAAAGTCATCGGGTACTGAATTGACATATCGGCAAGCGAAGGTTCCTGAAAGATTACGTAGGGTGGGAGATTGTGTTTTTTTGCAATTTTTTTTGTCAGATCCTTAAGCATGGCAAACAGTTGCGGATTGCCGCTTGAGCCCCCTGACGGGGCGCCTGCTGTTTCATCATCGGAATCATCTTCTTCGTACCGATGATTTTTTACCAACATAAAACTGGACGGATTTTCAAGAAATTCATACCCTTTTTGTGTCATTTTTAAAAGTCCGTAATTCTCTATATCCTTATTAATCAGTCCTGCCACCATCGATTGTCTGAAAACAGCGTTCCAAAATCTTTCGTCATGGTCATTACCCATCCCAAAGCAGTTTAGCGTATGATGATTGAATGATTTTATGGCTGCTGAATGGTTACCAATCAGAATATTGGCAATGTGGTCGGCTTTGTATTGTTCATTTACCTCAACAATGGCTTCCAGTGCAAGTGCAATTTCCTCTCCTGCTTCAACCTGTTCTTTTGGATTCAGGCAATTATCACAGTTCCCGCAATTATCCGACTCGTAAATTTCTCCAAAATAGTGCAGTAATATAATCCGGCGGCAAATGGCTGTTTCGGCATACGAAACCGTATCGAGCAAAAGTTGTTTGCCAATTTCCTGTTCGGCAACAGGTTTGCCGTGCATAAATTTTTCCAGTTTCTGAATGTCTTTGTAACTGTAAAACGTGATGCACTTCCCTTCACCCCCATCGCGGCCTGCCCTTCCGGTTTCCTGGTAGTATCCCTCGAGACTTTTAGGAATATCATAATGTATCACAAATCGAACGTCGGGTTTGTCAATTCCCATTCCGAAAGCTATAGTTGCCACCATCACGTCAACTTCTTCCATCAGAAATTTATCCTGATTTATCGAGCGTGTGGCAGCATCCATTCCGGCATGGTAAGGCAAAACTTTTATACCGTTAACGCGCAATGTTTCGGCAATTTCTTCAACTTTTTTCCGGCTTAGGCAATAAATAATACCCGATTTACCCTCGTTCTGTTTGATAAATTTAATGATTTGGTTTTCGGGCTTAACTTTTGGCCTGACCTCGTAATACAAATTCTCGCGGTTAAATGAAGCTTTAAAAACTTTGGCATCCAGAATCCCCAGGTTCTTTTGAATATCGTGCTGAACTTTTGCTGTGGCAGTTGCTGTTAAGGCAATAATCGGAGATTTGCCTATTTCTTCAACAATGGGTTTTATACGACGGTATTCGGGCCTGAAATCGTGTCCCCATTCCGAAATACAGTGTGCCTCATCGATGGCATAAAAAGATATTTTTATTTTTTTGAGAAATTCGATGTTTTCTTCTTTTGTAAGCGACTCCGGCGCAACATACAATAATTTGGTTTTTCCGCCCAAAACATCGGATTTAACTTCCTGAATGGCAGATTTCGATAAAGAAGAATTTAAAAAATGGGCTACATTGTCCTCGGTATGCATACCGCGCATCGAATCAACCTGATTTTTCATTAGCGCAATTAAAGGCGAAATAACAATAGCCGTTCCGTCCATCAGGAGCGCCGGCAATTGATAAATCAGAGATTTCCCTCCTCCGGTAGGCATTAAAACAAAGGTATTATTCCCATTTAGAACGTTTTTTACCGCATCCTCCTGCTGACCTTTAAAACGGTCGAAGCCAAAATATTGATGCAGTTTTTCCAATAATTCATTTTCCTTCATAATAATTAAAATTTCCCTATCCCCGAATCACTTGAATAATGATTTCTAAATTATTTAAAATTAACTAAAATGACAATAGGTTATTTCAATTTTTAAAAATTAATCCGGGAATAGGGAAAGAATTAAATATTTCGGCAACTTAAGAAAGTAATAAGTACTTATATTTGTGCAATTTTAAAAAACAAAACCCATTTTTAATGAGCGAAGGAGATAACAGGGAAGAGCAAACCACAAAAAGAAGAAGTAAAAAAACTCCCGATGCAGAAATGTCATTTTTAGAACATTTGGAAGAATTACGATGGCACATAATCAGGTCGGTTGTAATAATTTCTGTTTTTGCCGTGGTGGCTTTTATCATGAAAGATTTTATTTTCAATCAGGTTATTTTTAGACCTAAAATGCCCGAATTCTGGACGAACCGGATGATGGCCAAACTTGGAGAACTTGTTGGATCGGATGTTTTAAATATCAATCAAAAGCCATTGAAACTAATCAGTCTTAAAATGGCCGATCAGTTTATGTTGCATTTTATGGTTTCTATAATTGTCGGTTTAATTGTGGCAGCGCCATTCGTTTTTTTTGAAATTTGGCGATTTATAAAACCAGCACTATATGATAAGGAAAAAAAACATGCCAGCGGAGCTGTATTTTTCACATCAGTACTTTTTATGATTGGCATATTGTTCGGCTATTTTATAATAGTTCCGCTTTCAATAGATTTTCTGACGACTTACAGCGTAAGTCCTGAAGTTGAGAATCAAATCAACATGCGATCGTATATTGGCACAGTAACTTCCATTACCTTCGCATCGGGGTTTATTTTTCTTTTACCCATTTTTTCATTCTTTTTAAGCAAGGTTGGAATTCTGACCCCGCAGTTTATGAAAACTTACCGGAAACATGCTTATGTAGTGATGTTTTTAGCTGCTGCAATAATAACTCCTCCTGATGTGTTCAGCCAGATAATGGTTGCCATTCCACTATTGTTTTTGTATGAAATAAGCATTTTTATATCGAAGGTTGTGGTTAAAAAACGTGAAAAAGAGATGCTTTAAGATTAAAACTGTTTGAAAAACACGTTATTTGCTTCCATGATTCTAAGGGCTGAAAACATAGTAAAAAAATACCGGAAAAGAACCGTTGTAAAGAGTGTTAGTTTCGAAGTGAACCAAGGCGAAATTGTTGGTTTGCTCGGACCAAACGGAGCCGGTAAAACTACCTCGTTTTACATGATTGTTGGGTTGATTCAGCCCCTGTCAGGAAAGATTTTTATTGATGACGAAGAAATTACCAACCAACCTGTTTACAAACGGGCAAAAAAAGGGATTGGTTATCTGGCGCAAGAAGCTTCGGTTTTCAGAAATCTGAGCATTGAAGATAATCTGAAAGCGGTTTTGGAAATGACCAACTACACCAAGCAATACCAAAGAGAAAAAGCTGAAACACTTATAGAGGAGTTCGGCCTGCAGCACATCAGAAAAAGCAAAGGCATACAGCTTTCGGGCGGGGAACGCCGACGTACCGAAATTGCCCGGGCGCTTGCCATTGACCCTAAATTTATATTGCTCGATGAGCCATTTGCAGGAGTTGACCCAATTGCAGTTGAGGATATACAGAATATTGTAATGAAACTTAAGGATAAAAATATTGGGGTTTTAATTACCGACCACAACGTGCACGAAACTCTAAACATCACCGACCGTTCGTACCTGTTGTTTGAGGGATCGATTTTAAAAGCAGGCACCGCTGAAGAACTGGCTGCCGACGAGGATGTTCGCAGGGTGTACCTGGGGCAGAATTTTGAGCTTCGTTAATTTTAGCAAAAAAATCAAGATAAAATTTGGTGAATTTCAAAAATGAAGTATTTTTGCAGTCCCAAAATTATTGGGAATACATGATGGCCCGTTCGTATATCGGTTAGTACTCAAGATTTTCATTCTTGCAAGAGGGGTTCGATTCCCCTACGGGCTACTTTTTTAAAAGAAATAAAATAAACAAAATGGCATACCACAAGTCAGCATTAAAAAGAATTCGGCAGAACGAAGTTAAGAGATTGAACAACAGGTATTATGCAAAAACAATGCGTAACGCTTTGAAAGTTTTGCGCAACACTTCTGATAAGGAAGAGGCTACAAAAATGTATCCAGTCGTAGTTGCAATGATTGATAAGTTGGCAAAACGAAATATCATTCATAAAAATAAAGCGTCAAACCTGAAATCGAAGCTTGCGCTACAGATTAACAAGTTGTAAAAATATTAAAAACATATTTTAAAGCAACCTCTCCAATTTTTGGAGGGGTTTTTTTATGTTTTAAGGATAGATTTTGCCACTTTTGAGCATTGGTATTTCAAACAATATTAAAAATCAATCTGGTGGCTAATGAGCGAATACAAAAAATTAAATATTAAAGAATGGGCTGCTGAAGACCGTCCACGCGAAAAACTGTCGCGAAACGGGCCGCGTTCGTTGTCTGATGCTGAACTGATTGCCATTTTAATCGGTTCAGGAAATCTCGATGAAACTGCAGTTGAGTTGTCGCGGCGGATACTTGCCTCAACCAATAACAACCTGAACGAACTTGGCCGTAAAAGCGTTGAATACCTTAAACAGTTTAAAGGAATTGGCGAGGCAAAGGCAATAACCATTGTTGCAGCACTTGAACTTGGAAAGCGCCGCAAGGAAACCGACGACACAAACAAAAACAAAATAACGGGGAGCAAAGATGCTGCTGACTACTTCCAGCCAGTGCTTGGAGATTTAAACCATGAAGAGTTTTGGATCATGTTCCTCGACAGGGGCAACAAAATAAAAGACAGTTTCAGGCTGAGCCAGGGAGGCATTACGGGAACGGTTATCGATGTTCGGATTATTATGAGAGTTGCTCTCGAAAAGCAGGCGAGTTCAATTATTCTTTGCCACAACCATCCGTCGGGTACTTTACAACCTTCGGACGCCGATTTGAAAATAACCCGGAAAATTAACGAAGCTGCCAAAATTATGGATATTTCTGTTCTCGATCATGTTATTATTGGCAACAATAAATATTACAGTTTCGCCGACGAGGGAATGTTGTAACAATTTGAATCGCCAAAAATGATACTCATTTATACCGAAGAAATTACATCACGATTTGAGTTTATTACCAGATTAATATTCATCAAAATACTTCGGGTTGAGGTTTCATTTACAACTAATAAGGTTGAATTTTTATATTCAGAAAGCCCAAAAATAAATTATTCGCAGACTAAATTTGAAGATGAGATTTATTTAAAACCTCATGGACTGCTATCTCAAAATAATCTGGTAAAACTGGATGTTAGACCTTTTGAATACAACAACTCCACTGTTTTTTTTGAAAGCTCCCTTGACTCGGTTTTTCCGTTTGACCTGTTTGCAGCTTCTTTTTACCTGGTTACCCGGTACGAAGAGTATTTTGAAACTGAGTTAGATAAATTCGGACGGTTTCCTGCTGCGAAAAGCATTCTTACAAAATTAAACCTGATAAAAAGGCCGGTGATAAATATTTGGTCTGATTGGCTGGCGAAAGAAATACAGCGGAAATATCCTGGTTTTACTTTACCCGTAAGAAAATTCGAATTTATTTCAACCATCGATATCGACAATCCCTGGGCAATTTTACACAAAGGATTTTGGCGAACAGGGGGAGCGGTTTTACAGTCGGTTTTCAAGGGAAAAATTTCGGAACTAAAGTTAAGGATAAAAGTTCTGTCAGGCAAAGAGAATGATCCATATAACACTTACCATTATCTCGATTCAATTTTTACTGGGAATGAAGATAAGGTAAAATTCTTTTTTCTGTTGGGCGATTATGCTGAATACGATAAAAATGTTTCGCACAAAAACAGCAGTTTTCAGAAACTCATTCGCCAAGTATCTGAGAAATATGATGTTGGAATTCACCCGTCGTTTGCAGGATTTGAGAACGGATGCCATGGAAATGTAATTCGTGAAAACGAACGTTTGGAGGAAATTGTTGGCAGGAAAGTTTCGAAAAGCCGGCAACATTACCTGAACCTGAAATTTCCCAAAACATATCAGAATTTGATAAAAGCCGGAATCGCAGAAGATTACACTTTAGGATTTCCGGACCAGACCGGATTCAGGGCAGGAATATGCACTCCTTTCAATTTTTATGATTTGGAAAACGAGTCAATAACAAATTTGCTGATAATTCCGTTCCAGGTAATGGACGGGACGATGCGCAATTATCTCAAACTTTCGCCTGAAGAGGCTTTTAAAGAAACTGAAATGCTGATGAATGAGGTAAAAAAAGTGGGCGGTACATTTGTAAGCATCTGGCACAATGAAACAGTAAACGATTCAGGCGAATGGAAAGGATATCGCGAAGTTTTTGAAAAAATGAACCACCTGGGATTTCAATGGGCCAATGAGTAACCAGATTCGATACATAAAACATCAGGATATCGATGCCGGGAAATGGGAACGGTGTATTAAAAATGCCGGAAACAGCCGCGTTTATGCCAATATATGGCATCTCGATCGAACTGCCGTGGTTTGGGATGCTTTGGTTTGGGGCGATTACGAATTTGTGATGCCACTTCCGGTTCGTAAAAAATGGGGAATTACATACTGTTACCAACCACTTTTTTGTCAGCAATTGGGTATTTTTCCCAAACCAACAAAACTGGTTGCAGAACTTTTCTATTATGAATTGTACGACAGATTTCGTTATTGTGATGTGCATATCAATTCCCAAAATCTGTCGGTTCAAAATGAATCAGACATTGAGTTTTTACCACGTCAAAACTATCTGCTCGATTTGAAATACAACTACAAATCGCTTGCAAAAAGCTATTCAACAAATACAAAACGCAATATTGCCAAAGCCGGTGGTAATAATTTGCAATTTGTTGCCGGAATCAGGCTCGAAGATTATATGGCTTTTAAGCAGGCAAATTTGATTGATAAAATTTCGAAAAAGGAAATGGAGAAATTGAAGAGCATTATTGCTTTTGGCCAGTACAAAGGTATTGGTGAAATATATGGCGTTTACAGTTCGGGAAACGAATTATGTGCCGCAGTATATTTTTGCAAATGGAAAAACCGGGTGATTTATTTAAGCGCAGCATCGGGTAAAACAGGAAAAGAACTCGGGGCCATGTATTTTCTTTTCGATAGTTTTATAAAAGCCAGTGCCGAACAGGAGTTGATTCTTGACTTCGAAGGTTCTATGGTACCTGGAGTTGCAAGGTTTTACAGTGGATTTGGAGCTGTTACAGAAACATATTATCAACTTAAATTTAGCAGGTTACCGTTTCCATTAAGGTGGCTTAAACGATAATAAAAAATGAATAAATTACCACGTTTTGTAAGCAAACAAATCGGGAAGCTGGTTTCGTTAAATTCGCTTTTAAAACTCAATACACCTGTTTTTCAACCGTTTTACCATGTTGTAAGCAACGAAAAACTACCCCACATTTTAAATTACAACTACCGGAATGTTTCTCAGTTTGAAAAAGAACTCGATTTTTACCTGAAATATTTCAGCCCGGTATCGCTTCAGGAATTAGTGACCACTAAAAATTCGGACAGGAAAATTTTTCATTTGAGTTTCGATGATGGATTAAAAGAGTGCTTTGAAATAATTGCACCCGTTTTGCATAGAAAGGGAGTTCCGGCAACGTTTTTTATAAATACCGGATTTGTTGATAATCAGCGGCTTTTCCACAAGTACAAGGCAAGTTTAATTTTAAACCGGTTAAATGAAACTTCCAATCCGAAAGTTGAACATTACTTAAAAGAGCGGAATTTGTCTGGCTTTGAAATACTAAAAGCATCATTTTTACAGGAAAATATTTTAGACGAGGCAGCAGTTTTGCTTGGCCTTAATTTCAACGATTTCCTGGAAAAGCAAAAGCCATATTTAACCACCGGACAGATTTTAAAACTGAAAAGCGATGGTTTCTCTATCGGTGCGCACAGTTTCAGCCATCTTGAGTTTTGGGGAATTTCGCAAGAAAAGCAAATTGAAGAGATTAAAACAAGTATGAACTGGTTGGTTGAAAATATCAATCCTAAAATCAGGGCATTTTCTTTCCCTTTTACCGATTCGGGAGTTTCGTTAAAGGTATTTAAGGCGCTGAGAACTGAAAATATTTGTGATGTAACATTTGGAACCGCAGGGATTAAATTCGATGAACTGGAATACCATTTTCAGCGATATCCCGTTGAAAAACAAGGAAACTTTTTGCTAAATCTAAAGGAAGAATTTGTCTATTTTGCACTCAGGAAAATCATTGGAAAAGCAACGGTAAAACATTGAATTTAAGAATTGAGAAAATACGGTTGAAGGATTTGGAAGGTTTTGTGCAAAGCGAAGCTTTTCAGCAATTTACAACCATTCCAATAACCGTTTTACGTGCAATATCTTACATCAATAATCCAAATGCCCAACCCGGCGATGTTGTTGTGTATATCGGATTTATTGAGAAACAACTTGTTGCTTTCCGCTCCCTTTTTGCCGGCAATATTCTTTCCGGAAACCAAACAATCCGGTTTGGGTGGTGCAGTGGAAATTGGGTTGCTCCTGATTTCAGAAGAAAGGGATTTTCGGAACAACTTTTACTGGAGGCGTTTACCGATTGGGGCGGAAAACTGATGTTTACCAATTACGCGCCAAATTCAGAACAACTCTACCTGAAAACCGGGAAGTTTCAATCCGTACATCAATTTCAGGGATTTCGCGGATATTTGTTCCCAAAAACAACAAAATTGATTTCGGAAGCCCGTAAAAGTTGGGTGACGAAATTTGTCTTTTCTTTTATTGATGTTATAATTACAGTTTTTTCATTAGCCCGTGTTTCATTTTTTTCATCAAATTCAAATCCTGATTTCAGGTTCGAAACGATTCAATTTCCTGATGATGAATGTTATCAGTTACTTCAAAATAATCCTTCAAATCTGGCCTTTGGAAGAGGCGAAGCTGAGTTGAAATGGATTTTTCATTTTCCATGGATTTCGGAAAATAAGGATTTTGCCTCGGATAAATACCCGTTTTCATCGTATTCCAATTCATTCATCTGCCAAACTGTAAAAGTTTTTATTAAAAACAGAGTGGTTGGATTTTTTATATTTTCAGTCCGTAAAGGCCATTTAAAAACATTATACTTTAATTTGCCTGATGGTATTGAAAAAGAAATTGCAGATTACCTGAGACAGTATTGCGCAAAGCAAAAAATTGAAGTTATTACTGTTTATAAAAAAGAACTCGCGCAGCAACTTTCTGAACAGAATTTCCCATTTTTGCGCACAAAAAAATACGGACAAAAAATCTACAGTTCGTTTGAAATAGATAATAGCGCTAACCTCATGTTTCAGGATGGAGACGGAGATATGTTTTTTACTTAACCTTGACAAAATGGAAATAAAAATTTTAGGTGGAAATCATTCAATTTTAGACCAGTATTTGTCCGAAATCAGGGACGAAGTAATTCAAAAAGACCCGCTCCGGTTTCGGGAGAACATGTATCGGATTGGTGAAATATTTGCATACGAAATCAGCAAATATCTGGAATTTGAAGTTACCGAAGTAACCACACCATTAGGCATTGCAAAGGTCCCGACATTAAAAAGCCAGCCGGTTTTGGCAACCATTTTGCGCGCCGGTTTGTCAGTTCACAATGGTTTGTTAAAGATTTTTGATAAAGGCGAAAACTGTTTTATTTCGGCTTACCGAAAGTACAATGAAGCTGGAGAATTTGAAATCGAATTTGAATATATGGCATCCCCATCGTTAACCGACAAAGTTGTAATTCTTTCAGACCCGATGCTGGCATCAGGAAAATCGATGGAAATTGGTTATCACGCACTTTTCAGCAAGGGAAAACCAAAACATGTACATCTGGTTTCCATTATTTCAAGTCAGCAGGGTGTGAATTACATTTTACAAAATATCAAATCAGAAAATGTAACGCTCTGGTTGGGTGCAGTTGACAAGGAAATGACCCCCCATTCCTATATAGTGCCCGGGTTGGGAGATGCAGGAGATTTGGCTTATGGTGAAAAAATCGATTCAAAAATTACACAGTACGATTAATTATTTCGATTTCACTTTAAACAATTCTTCTTCGGTTACTTTTTTCACAAGCATACTATCCTTCAAGGTTTTATTGATTGCGTTGAATGGGGCAATTACAACTTCGTCGCCTTCTTTTATCCCTTCAATAATCTCAATGCTGGTATTATCCTGGATTCCGGTTTTTACTTCCGTTTTTGTAACCCTGTTTCTGTTGAGTACAAATACTACTTCCTGTTTTTCTTCTTTTTCAATAACTTTTTCGCTACCCGAACTGGCAGTGGCAGCCTGCATTTCATCCGTCTCGGCAGTATCGCTCACTTCCCGGGTTCCTCCGCCTTTCTTTTTAATGCGGGTAGTTACTGCAGAAATGGGCACAGAAAGTACATTATCGCGTGATTCGGTAAGAATATCAACTGCTGCTGACATTCCCGGCCTGAAAGGATAATAATTTCCACCTGCAGAATCGATTAAATCAGTATATGATTCGCTGAGCAACAGTACTTTTACCTCGAAATTGGTAACCTGGTCGGCAGTAGCGCCCTTTGTACTTGCCGAGTTGGCAATTTCGGTAACAATACCTTTAAATTTTCGATTCAGATAAGCGTCAACTTCTATTAAAGCGGTATCGAATTTAGCCACTTTTACGATGTCATTTTCATTTACTTCAACCCTGACTTCCATTTTGCTGAGGTCGGCAACAACCATCATTTCAGTACCTGTAATCATACTTGTTCCCACAAGACGCTCACCTTTTTCAATATTCAGGGCCGAAACGGTACCCGAAAGGGGCGAATAAATTTTTGTTTTTGTAAGCTGTTCGCGCGATTCGGCAACTGTAGCTTCGGCGCTTTTTACCGAAAATTGCGCTGCCTTCACTTCCGATTGGGCAACTTTGTAAGCAGCCTGGGCGGTTTCAAATTCAGAAATGGGAATGGTATTTTTTTCATACAGTTGTTTGGCGCGGTTAAAATTCAGTTCGCGTTCTATCTGCTGGGCTTCAGCCTGAGCAAGCCGTGCTTTCGATGAGTTTAAAGCTGCTTCGGCCCTGTTTAACGCCGAAACGTACATTTCAGGTTTTATAACACAAAGTAAATCACCAACTTTCACCTGGTCTCCTTCTTCCACATAAAGTTCAATCACCTCTCCTGAAACATCGGGACTGATTTTAACCTGGGTTTTGGGCTGAATTTTTCCGTTGGCAGTTATAAACTCTGTTAAAGTGGCTTTTTTTGCAGTTTCAGTAGCCACATTAATGGTAAACTCTTTGCCAAACCACCCCATTTTTTTACCAACAACCAGCAAAACGATGGCAATTACTAGAATACTTACGGCATAAGGTAAAATCTTTTTGTTCTTCATTTTAAAGAAGTTTTTGTTCTATATGTAATTAATAAGCTGATAAAATTACAACAAAATGCCGTTTAACGTAATTTTTAGCCCGAACATTTATTGTTTAACGAGCATACGAGCTGTTAACCGGCTGTGCTGTTCGAGATAAATATCTTTTTCTTTTACCATCCAGTCGAGTACTTCTTCAGTGTAGTGCCTGATTGTAACAAGCATTAAATCAGTATTATACCTAACTGAGTAATAGGGCGATAATTTGCTGAAAATTAGTTCCCAGTTGGCTTCCGGGGCATCAAGAACCAGGTTTAAGTCGATAGCCGATTGTTGCATCAACGTAATTTTTACACGGTTTTCGAGCAAAAAATTAACCACATGGTCAATATCTTCAATACTGATAAACGAAAAATCTTTGGGCGAAAGCGTGATTAAAATCTGGTTTTCCTTTATAATGAAAATGGGAGGTAATTCAATTTTGTGGTCGATGGAATGAATTACCGTGCCAGGTTCATCAGGCTCGACAAAAGATTTTACAAACAGCGGGATTTTTTTGTTGTGCAGCGGTTTCATGGTTTTTGGGTGAATGACCTGCGCTCCCGAGTGGGTCATTTCCACAGCCTCGCGGTACGACAAAGCATCAATTTTTACTGTTCCCTCCATTTTTTTCGGGTCGGCGCTCAAAACTCCGGGAACATCTTTCCAGATGGAAACACTTTCGGCATTTAATACATTGCCAAGAATGGCTGCCGTAAAGTCAGAACCCTCGCGTCCAAGAGTGGTGGTTTGGTTTGTAATAGTGGAACCAATAAAACCCTGAGTGATATAAAGCCGTTGTTTTTCGAAATCAAATATTTCATTTACCAGTTTTTCGGTTAATCCCCAGTCAACATTGGCGTCGCGGTACAAATCATCGGTACGAAGGCAGTTTCTAACATCAATCCATTGGTTTTCAATTCCTGTAATATTGAGATAATCGCTGACAATCTGAGTTGAAACCAATTCTCCAAAACAGATAATCTGGTCATACTCGTAATTATAATCGAAAGAAGGATTTTTCTTTAACTTCATTTCCATCTCAGAAAATTGCGTGAGGACACTTTGCGGAGTTCCGCTTTCCTCAAATAGCTGGTTTGTAATTTCGAGATGATAATTTTTGAATTGCTGAAAAATTTCCCATTTACGGCCGGCTTTCTCAAAGTACGCTTTAACAAGTGTTTCGAGCAGATTGGTAATTTTTCCCATTGCCGAAACCACAACAACCATGTTTTCATTTTCACGGTTAATTATTTTAGCTACGTTTTTCACTGCCCCGGAATCTTTCACCGATGCCCCGCCAAATTTATAAACCTTCATATTGTTTACTTTTTCTGAAATTTCGACAAAACTATAATAATTCAATTAATTGAATGTGGTCTTTTATCAGTTCTGGTTACTGTTAAGCTATTAAAATTGAGGGTTTCAAAGTTTCCTGTTTATTGAATTTTCATTTTCAGAATTTTTACCGGCTCAACCAAATAAGTGGTTAAAATTGTCGGGGTGTCAAACCGGTGAGCGTGAAAAAATGCAATACAATTAACATTCAATTAGTTAGTAGAACAATTCTCGCGTTCATATTTTTCCATTAAGGCCATTAACAGGTACAACTCTTTTTCTTCGTCTTCATTTTTCGGGACGGAGCAAATTTCCAGAAACCGTTTCAATCCCTGCTGATAATCTTCTTCTGTTTCAATTTCGTACATCATAAATCAATGTGCATCGAGCCAATTATCGGCTGCATTCATTTCAACTGTTAACTGAACACCAATATCCAAAGCGCCTTCCATTTCAGTTTTAACAATTTGTTTCACCTGTTCAAGTTCGATTTTTAACACATCGAAATTCAACTCATCATGTACCTGAAGTACCATTTTCGATTTCAGTTTCAATGTTTCAAATTGCCGGTAAATATTAATCATTGCAATTTTTATTATATCGGCTGCCGATCCCTGTATTGGTGCATTAATCGCGTTTCGCTCTGCCATCCCACGGACAACAGCGTTTGCAGAATTGATGTCAGATAAATAACGCCGCCGGCCCTTAATTGTTTGAACAAACCCCTGATTTCTTGCAAGTTCAATCTGTTTGTCCATAAATTGCTTGATTTTGGGGAAATTTTGAAAATATCCGTCAATTAATTCTTTTGCCTCCGACCGTGAAATGTTTAGCCTTTGCGAAAGCCCGAAAGCAGAAATACCATAAATAATTCCGAAGTTGGCGGTTTTTGCTTTGCGGCGCATTTCTGAGGTAACCTCTT
>JBBIVS010000020.1:0-14865 GCA_037439605.1 Draconibacterium sp.
AATGGTGGAAGGTCCTGCTTTAAAACTGAAGAAGTGTGAATTAATAAAAGGAGTGCTTTGAACTTTCTGTTTAACTTAATTATTTTGATTTACTATTTTGATAAAAGTCATAATTCCCGGTGTACCATTTATACATTCTTTCAACACCCTCTTCAATTTCGATTTTATGATGCCAGCCCAGGGAATGTAATTTGGAGGGATCAGTTAGTTTTCTCATGGTTCCGTCGGGTTTTGCAGTGTTAAAAAAAAGGTTGCCTTTAAAACCAATTTTTCCCTTAATTAAATAAGCCAGATTTTTAATACTGATTTCCTTGCCAGTACCAATGTTAATATGGGTGTTTCTTATTTCCTTTTGATCAGGTTTAATCAAATCAGAAAAATTTACGGTTTCCATCACAAAAACACAGGCATCTGCAAGTTCCTCGCTCCATAAAAATTCTCTCAAAGGATTGCCACTACCCCAGATTTCAACCGATATAACATTTTCTGAATCACTTTCGGATTTGGCAACTGAAATACCGTATTTTGCCAAAACAGCGATTATTTCGTCTGCGCCAGCATAACTATTAATTCCTTCCACAGGTCTTTTATTTAAATCATTTCTGATAGCTTCCCAATTATTATCTTCAAGACATTTACCAAGATAAATTTTCCGGATTAATGCCGGAAGCACATGCGATTTCTCCAGATCGTAATTGTCATTCGGACCATAAAGGTTGGTTGGCATCACCGAAATAAAATTTGTTCCGTACTGAATATTATAACTTTCGCACATCTTAATACCTGCTATCTTGGCAATGGCATACGGTTCATTGGTATATTCGAGTGGACTTGTCAGCAAACAATCCTCGGGCATTGGCTGGGGTGCATTGCCCGGATAAATACAGGTACTACCCAAAAAAAGCAGTTTTTTGACACCATATTTATACGCATGATGAATGATGTTATTCTGAATCATCAGGTTTTCGTAAATAAACTGTCCCCTGTACGTGTTGTTTGCCACTATCCCCCCGACTTTTGCCGCAGCCAGAAAAACATATTCAGGCTCCTGTGATTGAAAGAAATGATCAACGGCGGCCGGATCAATCAGGTCAAGTTCATTAATGGTCTTTCCAATTAAGTTGTAATATCCTTTTAATTGAAGACTTTTCCAAATTGCCGAACCCACAAGCCCCGTGTGGCCAGCAACATATATTTTTGAGTTTTTATGCATTTTAAATTATTCAAAATAATTTAAGGTCCTGTAACCGCCATCACGCAACCAGGCATCCTTTTTCATTAAAGCAACATCAGATTGGATCATATCCGCTATCAACCCTTTTAAATCATATTTAGGTATCCAACCCAGCTTTTCCCTCGATTTTGTTGCATCGCCAATCAGCAATTCAACCTCGGTTGGACGAAAATACTGAGGATCAATTGCCACAATGGGTAGTTCGACAGGTTTTAATGAGATACTTTTTTGAATCCGTTTTTTTAGTTGTTCGAGGTATTGCTCCCCGACTTTTGCAGAAAATAAATTTTCATCAATTGCTGTGACAAAACCTTTTTCGTTCTCATTTTCTCCTGTAAACGAAATTTCAACTCCCAGTTCTTCTCCTGTCATTTTTATAAAATCACGAATTGATGTGGTAATGCCTGTTGCAATAACATAGTCATCCGGTTGGTCCTGCTGAAGAATAAGATGCATAGCCCTTATATAATCCTTGGCATGCCCCCAGTCGCGGCGTGACGATAAGTTTCCTAAAAACACGGTTTGCTGCATACCTAAAACGATTCTGGCCAATGCCCGTGTAATTTTGCGGGTAACAAAAGTTTCGCCTCGTATCGGCGATTCATGGTTAAACAAAATACCATTGGATGCGTGCATATTGTATGCTTCACGGTAATTTACCGTAATCCAGTACGCATATAATTTGGCTACTCCGTAGGGAGACCGAGGATAAAAGGGAGTTTTTTCGGTTTGAGGAACCTGTTGTACCAAACCGTATAATTCGGAAGTAGAAGCCTGATAAACCCTCGTCTTTTGAACCAATCCCAGCAACCTGATTGCCTCCAAAATCCGAAGCGTTCCAATTCCATCGGCATTGGCTGTATATTCCGGAGTATCAAAACTCACCTTAACATGACTCATGGCTGCCAGGTTATAAATTTCATCGGGTTGCGCTTCCTGGATAATCCGGGTAAGGTTCATACTGTCAGTCATATCGCCGTAATGCAAAATCAGGTTACGGTTATCCACATGCGGGTCCTGGTAAATATGATCGATTCGTTCGGTGTTAAACATCGAAGCCCGGCGTTTAATTCCATGTACGATGTAATCTTTTTTAATGAGATACTCAGCCAGATAAGCCCCATCCTGCCCAGTGATACCGGTTATTAATGCATTTTTTTTTGTCATGGCTTTAATTATTTTATCTTTTTCTCATACAAATCGTAAATATTTAACTTTCAATTTTAATTCTACATTATTTATTTTAGAATAAATGGCGTATTCAACGTGGTAATGTCGGTAGTTATTGTTTTTCCTTCGGAAGTAGTAAGCAATAACCTGAAATATTCATGATTCTTTGGTATTTTTAACGATAAAACGGGACCAGTCCCTACATCCTTAACAGCCAAATAATTGCCATATTTATCGCATTTTACCAGCGACCATTCAAAATCATAACCCTCTGCCTGCATTCCAAATTTCCATCCTGAATTTTCATTATAAATTACAGCATAATATTGAAGAGTAGAATTTGAATAAACCAGTACCGATGGTTTGAGAATCCTGAATTTAGAGTTAGAAACATGAATAATGGAGTCTTGTAATATATTCATCAATTTATAATAATCCTTTTTAATCCTTCCTTTTCTGTCGGTTATTCCATTAAATGTCAGCCTGTTGCTTTCATGCAAATCGCGCCATGAGGTTATAAAAAACGAAGGTTTCCTGTCAATTATTTCCGAAAGCAATAAAGTATCAACATCAATTTCACTGTAAAAATATTTAACTTTTTTTCGATTCAGGAATGAAGTTATTAAATCCAGATGTTGTAAATCTTTTAAAACTAATCCAAGTCCGTCAATGCCGTTGATATTATCCATTATCATTTTGGCATGATATACCGACAGTTGGTTGACTTCCAAATCAACATAAACAGGCCGTATAGAATCAATCTTTTTTATTTGTCCAACCAAATCTTGCAACCAAATCAGATATGCCCTGTTCTGATAGAGCAGACGTGGCTTCAGGTAAAAATCTTTCTGATTATATTGCACATCATTCTGAATATTCCACGATGTTATCCGGTCGTTTTGTTTATGTCGGACTAACCTCTTTAAAATATCCTTTTTAAGTTGTTTGGCTTGAATGGAGTCATTGATAAAATCGAGGTATGAAGGAATCCAAAAACCAAAAGCAACATCAATGTCGTTCTCCCCGGCTATATTTAAAACGTTATAACTGTATATCGAATTTCCCTCAAATTTAATCGTATTAATACCTAATTGCTTAATTTTTTCAAATTCCATTTCAAGGTTCTGTCTGTTTAAAACATGATAATCTTTGCGCCAGTCATGGCCTTTTTGAAAATATACTCCCTTTACTTCGTTTATTTCATATGCGGCAAGTTTGTTATCCATAATCATTAATGGGTAGATTTCAGGTAACGCAGTAAATACATAGTCGGGCACTTCCTTGCTGCTAAATGAATTCTTAATAAGTTGATTTTGGGCTATTGACCAGTCAAGATATCCATTTTGCTGCAAGCCATAAGGCCAGTTCTTATCCACTTTACTGTTAAAATATATGACCGATTTTATTTCGTCATATTTATTTTCAATTGAGATAAAAGCATTTTCAATCCATTCACTTTGACCATCTTCCTCCCTCAACGACCCGAATTCTGAAATCATTACAGGCGCCGATGGTAAATTTTTTAATTCCTTATGAAAGTGATAATACAAACTATCGAAATTTAACCAGCCTCTATTTTCATTCAATCTGCCATAATTCAGGATATTTACCCCAATCCAATCGAGATATTCCTGTCCGGGATAAAATTCTGAAATATTATCTGATTTCCATGGATTCCAAACCCATATCACGTTATGTGCTTCAATCTTCTTAAAAATTTCGTAGGTGTGAATCCAGGCTTTTTTGAATTTTACAGATGCATCGTCGCCCCCGATGTACCATGGATAAAACGGATTATCAAATTCGTGGGCGAATCTCAAAAAAACCGGTCTTTTAAGGCTTTTCAGTTTTTCGGCAAAACGGGTAATATAATCATCAAAATTTCCTTCATCAATAAGTTCAAAAACGGGTCTTTCCTGATTGATTTCGTCTTCAAATGAATTTAGCCAGGGTTCCCAGGTAATCATCGGAATTGATCTTTGACTATAAATCGAATCTAAAAGAAGTCCGGGAAAATTTGATTCTAAATCCTTTTCCCATGCGATGTACAGAGAAATAATATCAAAATTGACATCGATCTGACTTGATAAATTCTTTACCTTCTGTAGATTGGAAATTCCGTTATCAATATGTGGAGCAAAAACCCCAATATAATTAATCACATTTTTATGTTGAACTTCCGGTTTCACACCTCCCCATTTCACATATTCAGTGTAATAGTGAATACTCCCGAATGTTGTTAGAAGAATAATGACCAATGGCAGCGCTGCTTTATGCCATATTTCAAAAGCATGGTTCTGAATTGAACCGATTATTGAATTACCGGTATCTTTAAAATCAAAACTGAGTTTTACAATTTTGGGCTTTTGGTAAGCAAATTTAAGAGTGTAAAACATAAAAGAAGCGTTAAGCAGGGCAAATCCCGACATGAATATTGAGAACGGGGTAAAATCAATGGTTAAGCCATAGATTACGGCAACAACAGAAATAATTCCAACCACAAGGTTTGGAATCAGGATTTTCCAGCTTGTACGATCCTTGTCTTCTTTTGGGGTAGGCAGATAAGGTACTTTTTTACGAATAATTGTATAAATAAACCCGAGGATGTAAATCCACCAGGTACAGGCCAGTAACACACCGCCCATCAAGTGTGTGCCCCGTTCACTTTTGTCAGTTACCCACCGCTGAACATAAAACCGGATTCCCAGAATACTTGTTAAAACAGGAAGGAAAATCAGTCCGAAATTAATCACATTACCTTTCCACGGTGTGGTGGCAGTAAAAAGAGAAATAACCGGAATTAAAAAACTAATCAGGTAAAAAATTCCTGAAAGATAATGAAGTGGCAGAATCCCAAAATGAATTCTTTGTCTCAAGGTAAAATGGCTGAAAAGTTTTGGAAAAACATCAACCAGTAAATCAAGTGTTCCCCTGGACCATTTCAGTTGTTGCTTGTAATACGAAGTCAACGATGAAGGCACAAGTCCTTTGGTAAAAATCCGAGGCACATAAACCGACTTCCAGCCTTTGGCAAATAATTGCATAGCGGTGTGCATATCCTCTGATAGACCTGGAGCGTGACCTCCGATTGAATCAAGTGCCTTGCGTCTGAAAACACAATTTGCACCAATGGCATTTACTGTACCGTAAGAATTCATGGTCATCATGATGGGACCGTAAAAATGAAAGGTTTGTTCTGCAGCACCCCTTGCAACAACTGATTCTTCAATGTTATAATATGCCTGTACCGACTGCACAAAACCTATTTTTTCATCTTCAAAATATGGTATAACTTCATCCAAAAATTCAGGTTTGGGAACATGATCGGGGTCGAGAATCAGACAAATATCACCGGTTGCCTGTTTCAGGGCATTGTTAATATTTCCGGCTTTAGCATTAATCCTGTTGTTACGCGTAACGTGTATTATTTCGTGTTTTTTACAAAATTCCTTGAGATATGAATCATTGGCCTCATCACATAGATAAGTTGTGTGCGGATATTTAATTTTCTGAATTGCTATCAACGTTTCTTTAATCATCTCATAGGGTTCACCTGGAAAATAAGTTGTAAAAACATCAACGGTTGGATTTTTTGTAAGTGAAGGTTTTTCCGGAATTGAAATATCCCAGTAATGATACCAGATATAAATAATTCTTAAACTATCAAACACTAAGGGACCCATCAACAACCAATACAGTAAAGGATTGTCAATCAATTCCGGTTTCAGAAACCAGTAAAAAAAGTTAATAATGCTAATTAGCCCCAGAATAATCAATATTCTGAGTACAATTTTTTCCTTTTTGAGCGGGGCACCAATTATTCGAATGTTCTTCATTTTGGATTTAAAACATAAAATGGTGTATTTGAGGTGGCAAAATACCCATCTTTATCAGATATGTAAGCAAAAATTCTGTATGGTCCCTCGATAGCAGGTGTAATAAAACTTGCCTTTTGATTTTCAAAACTCACAAAAGAACCGATTGATTTGTCAGAAATTGATTTTATTTCTCCCTCGGCAATATCCAAAAATCCGGGATAAATTTCCCAGACAATTTTCAGACTGTCAATTTTTGTGTCCGCAAATATCAATTCCGCATTTTTTAATTCGTTCGGGGGAAATATAATATTATCCGCTGCTCCTTTGTTATCCACCAACATATAATCAAGGCCAATCAAATCTGGTTTGCCAGATGAATTTTTCCACAAACTTTCAAGTACTTTAATTGTTTCTAATTTGTATTTCTCAGAGAACATACTAAACCAGGTATGGGTAGTTTCAAATTTACTCCCCCAGATGAAAAAAAGTGAGCCAAGAATTTGACTTTCATCATTTCGTGATATTATTTGATATCTTGTTTCAGTTTGCTCCACCTTTTTAGTACTGGTGGGCTCAATTGGCGCTCCCCACGCCGTGTGTCTTACTTCCCACCATCCGTCAGATCCGTATTCGCTGACATAATAAGGTCTATTACCAAATATAAAAGAAATGAATTTTATGTGTGGATGAATGACCTGCATATTTCCAAATATATTAAACCCGATAACATCCAGTTTTGGTGATCGCAACCACAAATTTGCCATCATTTTTCTGCTTGCGAAATCCGTTGCAGTAGATACAGGATGATTCGTATCTTCTTTCTTAATAATTTCAATGATTTCATTAAAGGTTTTCATGAAAGAATAATTTCTAAAAAAATACAATTCATTACCTAAATTCCACATTAAAAGAGAAGGATGATCCTTGTGCTTTTTAACCAACTCCTTAATTCTGTTTTTTAAAACTGCGATGTCATCCCTGTTTGCGTTAGGGTTGTACAATTCGCTGTATTGAGGAATAGGAATATCAACAATAACGGCCAAATTATTTAAATAAGCTTCATCCAAAATATTTGCCAGGTTAACTGTGTCATAGATCCTTATTGTATTTCCACCTGCTTCTGTCAATTCCTTAAAATGGGAATAACCTCCAGCACCGTTAATATAAAAAGGTTTTCCGTTTCTGATGATCTCATATCCATTTTGAACCTTTTTTATATAAACTGTTCCTGATTCATTTTTCATTTTATGGCCATGCACATATCTTAATACAAGCACTCCTGATAAAATAGAAATGCTACCAGCACAAACAATACACAAAGCAATAAAATAGAGTTTTTTCATAAGGAAAAGTTCACATTTATAAGCGTTCTTCCTGAATAATTTGAGAGATTAAGTGGCATCCGGAATTTCCTTGCTAATTTTTGGATATTTGTGTTCAACAATTGTTCAGTCGAAATCAACTGTAATGATCATGAAAACTAATAATTACAAAGTTATGAAGTTTTGGTCGATTAGGCAGACAGCACAACAAATCTGGTTTATTAGTTCAAAAATACTTATTGTTATTCTTTTCAAACCACCTTTTATCAAATAGAATTCAGAACTTCAAAAAGTAAAGAGATCACAAATTTATTCATTTTCAAAAATGAACATCTTATTTTCTATTTTTCATGCAGCTCGTCAACTTTTTTTGTCAAGGTTTTCCAATCATGTTTTGCAGCAGAATGAGTATTTAGGATTGGCTCTGTTAATGCCAGCTTTTTTACCTGTTTCCCGTTTTTCACGTTTCCATAATAAGAATTCATTGAAATAAATTCAGGAACAATATGCATCATCTTTTCAACAAGTTTATTGCGACTAAAATCATCCAATCCGGTAAGTAAATCAATTATCATTTCATTTACAAAATCAAAATCGTGTTTTCTGTCCTTACCAACCATTATTTTATCGTTGAGCGTATTGCGAAGTACTTCTTGTTTATTGTCGAGCAACTCTTCAAACAATTTTTCACCCGGCCTTAATCCTACAATTTTGATTTCAATGTCCTCATTTGGAACATATCCCGAGAGTGAAATCATTTTTTTAGCCAAATCATACAATTTAACTGGTTCTCCCATATCAAATACAAATATTTCCCCTCCTTTTCCCATAAATCCTGCTTCGAGTACCAACTGACAAGCTTCAGGGATGGTCATAAAATAGCGGGTGATATCTTTATGGGTAACCGTAACAGGTCCGCCTTTTTCTATCTGTTTTTTAAACAAAGGAACCACTGAACCATTGGAACCCAATACATTTCCAAACCTGGTGATGATAAATTGTGTGGAGAATCTTCCTGATTGTGCAAGAGACTGAATGTATATTTCACTGATACGTTTGGTAGCACCCATCACATTAGTGGGATTCACTGCTTTATCAGAAGATATAAACACAAATTTTTCCACACCGAATTCAATGGACAAGTCGGCAATAATTTTGTTCCCACCAACATTTACACGTAAGGCTTCACTTGGAAATTCTTCCATTAAAGGAACATGTTTATAGGCCGCTGCATTAAAAACTATTGTTGGAGCATATTCAATAAATATCTTGCGCAGTTTTGCCTTATTAGTAATATCTCCCACAATTGTCACAAAATCAGAGTGTTCCTGGTTTGAAATTAACTCCTGCTGCAAATTGTACAAATCTGATTCCGCTTTGTCCATCAATATTATTCTTTTAACCTTAAAATTAACTAACTGACGCACAATCTCTGAACCTATTGAACCTGCAGCTCCCGTTACAAAAACAACCGAATTTTTTAAACCTTTTTCAATTTTTCCTTTGTCAATTTGAATCGAATTTCTTCCAAGCAAATCCTCAATTCTGATATTCCTGATAGTTTGTACCTTTAATTCACCTTTTATCCAGTTTTTAACCGGTGGGACTTCCTTTACAACCACATGAAGGTCAATGCACATATCGGTTATTTCTCTTTTTCTTTTCTGTGATAATTCCGTACCATCAACAGCAAAAATAACTTCTGAAACTTTATTTTCCGGGATTATTTTATTAAAAGCTTTACTAACCGAAAAAATTGGCATTCCGGAAATATACTTATCATATAGCGCTGAGTTATCATCAATAAACCCAATCACCAGCACATTACTATTAACATCTGTTCGCAGAGCATTAAGAGCAGACTGTCCCAAACCTCCTGCTCCAAAAATCATTACCCTTTGGGCATCTTTTTTTGATATGAACCACTGCTGAAAAATGAATTTAACAATCAGTCGTGAAAAAATCATTATAACAGAAGTCAGCGTGGCAAAAATCACTATCACCGAAACCGGCAAATTTACAAAATCCGAAACATTCAGCATTCTGCCGGTTAGTGAAATAGTTGTGAGTATTAATCCGGTGGAAAACATTGCAATAATAATCCTTATAATGTCTCTTGTCGTGCTATGCCGTAAAATACCTGAATAGGATTTTGTCCGCCAAAAACAAAACATAACAACCGGAAAAACGATAACCAATTGAATTGGATTTAACAATGCTTCCAAACCCGACAAATCAAAATTTAATCTTAACAGAAAGGCGGTGTACCAAGAGAACATTACCACTCCCAAATCAAAAAGCAGTATTATCCATCTTGGCAGGTAATTTTTTGAAAAATAATATGTAAAATGTCTCATTTTTAAATTTGTTAAAGGTTTTTTTAAAGCTATAATCATCAATTTGTTGCAAATTATGTGTTATATACACAACTAATTTTGATTTTTATTTTCAGTAAGTTATTAAATCGTTCTTCTTAACCCTCAAAATCTCTGACCATCAAAGTAATTGATAATGCATTGCCTTATGTCTTTAATGACATATTTAATTTAATTTGATTTGATAATTAGACTCAAAGAAATTTTGAAATGTTTTTGTGACCCAAGTTTTTACCTCCATGTATTTCAAAATTCATAATTATTTTAATGCAAATTATGGCTTTCTTAACTCAAAAACAATTTTTTTTCTTTTATTCTTATGTCCATAATGATAAATTTTATGTTTATAGTTCTTTTTAATGATCGAAACTCTAATGCCTTAAAACGTAAAATATTGAAAATGAACACATGTAAGAACTATTAAAATCCGAACTTTATCTAAAAATGGGACAATATTTCTATTATTAATACTGTGAACAGGATGACGATTTAACTTGAATGATTTTCATCATGCTACCGTTTTTAGCATAACAACAAACGGTATGCGTTTTCTGATGAATTGATAACCAACACTGTACGCCAGAAAAACATAAAACACCATCCAGGTCTTCTGCTCTGAATAAACAAGGCTAAATAAGGCTTGCTGAAAAACCATTTGTTTTTGAAAATTAGGGCTTTTTGAGAATAAAAATGCAAAGTTTTATGATAAAAGCTAAAAAAAAATGTTCACCAACACCTTTAAATGTCAGCCCGTCATATTTTTCTTTAAATTATTTTATCATTTTATCAACTTGCCTGTTGTGGATGCAGTTTTATTTAAAAAACTGATTTTCAATAATTCAGAACAAAAAAACTATATTACTTCCTCCTTAAATAATTTTTTACGTTTACTGTAATTTTTGCCTTTTTCAGTACCACTTCCATAATCATAGCCATAGCCATATCCATACCCGTAAACTCCTGAGAAACCATAATTGTTTTTTCCAATTTTAATATCATTTACGATTATTCCGACCCCTTTTAAATGATGCGTAGAAACTTCTTTGAGAGCAGTTTTTAATCCTTGTTTAAATGTGTATTTATGCCTTACAATAAAAAGATTGGCATCTATTATTTCATTTAACTGAAACATATCGGCCACATATCCGACAGGTGGAGTATCAATCACTACGACATCGAAATCATTCCTTAATTTTTCGATTAATTCCTGCATTTTATCATCGGCTAGCATCTCTGCAGGATTGGGTGGAATAGGCCCTGCTGGAATTAGTTTTAATAACGGGTGTTTGGTATCGCAAATAATATCGTCAACAGCGGCTTTACCGATGATGTAATTCACCACTCCCATTTCTGTTTTTAAATCAAATGCTTCAATCATTCGTGAATTTCGTAAATCCAAATCAAGTATCACAGTTTTTTTTCGCATCAGGGCATATGAAGAGGCTATATTGATGGTATTGTATGATTTACCTTCTTTCGGAAATGTTGATGTTACTGCAATTACGGGCTTATCCTTTCCCTTTGTTATCATGATCAGTTTATTTCTGATTGAACGGTAGGGTTCACTGGCCGGTGAGTTTGGCTTGTCGAGCACTAAGGTGGTACTTGCATTTTCCTTTACGTTGTGAAAAACATGCCCGATTACAGGAAAGTCTGTAATTGATGTAATTTCCTCCTCGGAAACAATTTTATTGTTGAAGAAGGTCAACAGATAAATGACTATGGCCGGAAATGCCAGCCCCAGCATCAGGGCAATAGCATAAGATCTTGTTGGCTGCGGTTTAACCTGGCCTGCATAGCGGGCTTCCTCTATCACCTGACTGTCGGCAACGTTTGAAGCTTTTGCAATTTGTGCCTCAGATAGTTTTTGCAACAAAAAGGTATAAATTTCGTTGTTTAACTGGTAACCACGTTCAATATTTACAAAATTGCGTTCTGTGGCCGGAAGTCTTTTAACCTGGGCTTCAAAGTTACGAATCCTGTTATTCAAATCACTGAGGGCAACGTCTGATTGGATCAAAATATTTGTGGTGTTTTCGAGCAGCGAATTTTTTACACTTTCTATCTGTGCATTTAACCTTAAAATTGTAGGATGCTGAGAATCCTTTCGAATCGATGTCTGACTTGATTTTTGAGTAATAAGTTCGTTTAGTTTTAAAATAAGGCTGTTAAGCAATGGGTCGGCAATTCCCATGGCAGATGGGGCAATTACTGTTTCAAGTTCCTGGTTGCTTTCGATATAATTTTTTAAATAGTAATAGTATTTGTTTTGCGTTTCCATAGCTACCCTCTCTTTTTCTAATTCTGTCATCTGCGATAGCAATTGTTCCGATTGAACAGAAAGATCGACGACCCTGTTTGTGCTTTGAAACAATTGCAAACGGTTTTGAGAAATATTGAGTGAATCGGAAACATTTTCCAGTTGCGAATTAATAAACTGAATGGTCCGGTTTGCATTTTCATTCTTTTTACTTAGATTGTCGAGCATGTAAACTTCCGTCAGTTTATTTAAAAAATCAATACCTTTGTTTACGTTATAATCCACGATCCAAATTTGAAACAGGGTTGAATTTTCATCGGGTAATATAACTTTCACGGTTTCCTGATATTTTTTGATTAATGCATCTTTTGAATGAAATCTGAATTTATAGTTGTTTATATCTTGCGGCTGAAAGTTTTCGTTCAGCAAAATGATAAAAGAAAATTCACGGGAAACTAAACGGGTTCCAGGATCAATGGTTTTAGAAAACGAAAACTCAGATATCTTCCGTAATATTTTTTCTTCTGAATAACTGTAAACAGAGGTTTGCTCACCATTTGCCGAAATTTCGAGTTTCCCGTCAGGTTGTATGGTCAGATTAAAATCAAGGTCAATCAGTTGAGGATGATCTTTGTCCCATATTACCCTGAACGGGACTGAATTATAGGCTTCCTGCGTCCTCACCCGTCCCACATTATGGTAACTCACTTCAAAATCCAGTTCATCGAGCGTTTTGGCTACTACCGAAGTTGAATTAAAAAACGCCATTTGGTTGCTAATATTTTTCATACTGCCAACTTGTCCCAATCCCTGAAAAACATCGCCAACTTCTCCCGAACGGCTAACCAGCGGTGATGTACTGCCATAACTTGCTTCAAAAAGCATGGTCGTATTAATTTCGTAAACCGGCACTGTGTAGCGGTTAAAAGCAAATGCAAGGACGCCGGTTACAAATACTGAAATAACAAACCAGTACCAGTTATTCAATATTTTAAAAACAATCTTTTTTATTTCAGCAACTTCATTGTTTTCCTTCTGATTGAAATTGAGGCTACTTTGAATTTCAGGATGGTTCATAATAAAAATAAGTTTGCAATTAATAATAGGGTCGATATAACAGAAAGACCAATCGTTAGCCGTTGACCATAAGCTACGTTCTTATCGCCATATACCTTGTCACGATGTTCAACATAAACAATATCGTTCGGTAGAATATAATAATAGGGCGATTTTATCAGATCGGGCGACGTAAGATCCAATTCTGCAATGTGTTTTCCCCCGGATATTTCTCGTAAAACTTTCACATTCTGGCGGTTTCCCCAATCTGTCAAATCGCCTGCTGTTCCAATAGCTTCAAAAATGGTTAGCTGATTTTTTACCATCAATTTCTGGCCTGGAGAACGGACTTCTCCTAAAACAGTAATATTCCGGTTTACCAGTTTAACAAATACTGAAGAGCTTTGCAAGTATTTATTCACTCCCTTTTGAATAATATCCCGAACATCTCCAATCATTAAATTGCCTACATGAATTTCACCCAGTTGAGGATAATTAATATTTCCTTTATCATCTACCAGATAAGTAATTAATTCAACGCTTTCCGATGTAGCGTAATTTGTTGTCTGTGCTCCTGTTAAATTTAAAAAGGCAGCATTAGACGGGTCATCACTGATAACACTAATATATAACTGGTCATTGGGCCTTATGCGGTATTCCTCAGGAACCGGACCACTTTGATATGTTTTATTGGTCTCAATACCATACATATACACAATTTTGTCCAATGTTGTGGGAGTTTTACACGAGTGGAAAAGAATAACCATTGTTATTGTAAAAATTATCAAATTTTGAATTGTCGCTTTCATGTTTAATTATGAATTAAATGCAGATTATAAAGTTAATCACTACGCCAAAAATATAAAAATTATATTGCGTATTTAATCATCTCCTATTGGTTTTCTGTTAAAATTGATAGTCAATTACTTATGATAAAATCGATCATTTTCTAATTTATTGAAATTTAACCAATTATATTTTAACGGGTAATGATTACTTACCCCGTTTTTATTTGCTTTGAATTACAATCGTGCATAGAACATTTTCTCCTCCCGGGGAGGAGAGCCAGCCTATCCCGAACCGCTGCATACCGCAAAAGGCAAGCTCTTCTTGTAACACCTATTGTCACCTACCACACTTTCCTTATGTGGATATTTCCACCAGGAGGGGAAACAATAAGTGCCTTTTTTATTTTTGACAGGGAAATTTCTGAAGTACGGATAAAATAGTATTTACAACTCTTGATTTATCTTCCTGAGTAAGGTTGGAGCCGGATGGAAGACAAAGCCCTTTATCAAACAAATCCTCAGAGGCGCCATTTCCATAATACGGGCAATCTTTAAACACCGGCTGCAAATGCATGGGTTTCCACAGGGGTCGTGTGTCAATATTTTCGGCTTCCATGGCAAGTCTGATGTCTTCGCGGGTTATTCCGTTTGTTTTTCCGGGGTCAACAAGAATACAGGTTAACCAGTAATTTGAAAAATAATCTGAGTTGGATTCTTCCAGAAATGAAATTCCTTCAATTCCTGCCAAACGTGATTTGTAAAATTTAAAATTTTCCCTCCGCAGCGCCATGTGTTTATCCAGTACTTCCATTTGTCCGCGGCCTATTCCTGCAATAACATTG
>JBBIVS010000021.1:0-2342 GCA_037439605.1 Draconibacterium sp.
TGATTGAGCTATATTCAACCTCCGGGAAGTTTTGATTGTAAAGAAAAATGTATAATGATAAAAGTAATGTTGAATATTTTAATAAACGAAAAATCATTTTAAATAAAATGAAGTTTGAGCTACTTTGACTGATGGACTATTATTTCCAAAAGAGTAGCAACTTAACGGTGGCTTTCAGGAATTGCATTTTATAACAAAGGCTAACTGATTTTAACAGGTTATGCAGTGCAAGGTGTTTCAATTTTTTATATGGGGAAAACATCTCGAATTTACGCAGATGTACAAATCGCTTTGCTTTATTATATAACTTATGATGTTTAAACAATTCGATTGCTTTAAGATGAGAATTAGCAACTTTATCAAAGCTGATTGCTTTTGAATTTAATTCAGAATAACGATAGTAACTAAGATATTCATCTATATAACCAATACAATACTTAGACGAAATCAATAAATTCATGTAATAATCCTCGGCAATATAATCTTTATCAAAATATCCAACTTCACTGAAAATACTGGTTCGATACATATAGTTTACCGGAGGATGTATCTTAAATAGAAAAATGTCGTCAAATAACCAACCACCATGTAAAACACTATTGTTAATATTTTGATTTTTAAGTATTTCTGAGTTTTCGTTAACATAATAGGCATTTCCATAGCACAGAGGATAAAAACGATTTTTCTCCATAAAATCTACTTGTTTCTCAAGTTTATCAAGCGGCCAAAAATCGTCTGATGCGCAAAATGCAATGTATTTACCTTTTGCAAACTCTTGTATTCCTCTATTCAAAGTGTGGGCAATTCCATTATTTTCCTGAAACACCAAATTAAAATTATATTTTGTACGCAGAAACTCTAAGATTTCTTTGCTATTATCGGTTGAACCATCATCTATTACCGTTAATTCATAATTCCTATATGTTTGATTGGTAATGCTTTCCAGGCATTGTGTAATGTATTTGGCGTGATTGTATGAAGGTACAATCACAGAAACTAAAGGATTAGTTTCAATTATACTGTAATTAAAACAAGACTGCATGAATATTAGTGATCAGAAAAAGTTTAGATTAAAACTCGGGAATAATATTAATTTGACATATTTAAATATTACATAGCTAATATGTACTTTTTAAGTCAGAAAAATAAATAGAATTACAATATTCAACTTTAGCCCTAAGGTATCCGCATTCCATGGGTTTATATTTGAGAATTACACTATTTCCTCCTTTAATGTCTGTCCAAATTTGTTTGTTAGAAGAGAATTGCCATTGAATGTTTCCCGCTTTGTATCCATCAATATTAAATTCAATGGTATCGTTGGTGCATGGATTATACGTCTTTAAAAAGCCAAGAATGGTATTTGATAAATTATAAGTATCATTAGATGAGCCTATCAGATTTAAAAATGCTAGGTGATCAAGATTTTTAATAATAACATTTTGTACCGTTTGATTGTTTCTCATAAGTTCCTTCTGAAAATTTTCATTAGAAATTACCCGATAATCTACATCGGAGTGTAATAAAAGCATGGGAGGAACATTTGACTTAATATTGTGAAAAGGTAATGCCTCTTGCCATAACAAACTGTCATTTCCAAAAGCATTTATCCATGCATTAAATATATCTCTAATCACATAATCTTTTTTCATGTTGTTTGCGCAATAATTCAAGTCATTCATGCTTAAATAAGGACCAGCATCAAGTAAAATAGTGCCTTTTATAATAGAATGATCTAAATTAACACTGTTTAGAAATTTTTGGTTTGTGCTGGCCAAAGCGACCAAATGGGAACCTGCTGAATGACCGATTAAAAAAATATTGTTCTTGTCTCCACCATATTTTTCAATATTTTCATAAACCCATTTGATGCCAGCACAAACATCGTTGATATGAGAAGGATGTCTTTTAGGAAATGCTGCTTTTATATCAGTTAGGCTGTAATTTACGCTGACGGTTAAAATATCATTTTTTCTAAAAAAATTTATTTGATCATTACCCCAATTTGATTTATCACCGGCACTCCAACCTCCACCATGTACGAAAATTAATACAGGATGTAATTTGGAAATGTCTTTATGTGTTGCATATAAATCTAGACTATTTGAACCAAATGAAATATTCTTAATATTAATATGACTTAATTCCTGTGAATAACATATGCCTATTCCCATTGTGAGGAATAGAATAAAGTAAGAAAAAATAATTTTCAAAATTACTTTTACCTTTTTGTTTATTATTACTCGTTGTTGTGTCATAAAATCAAATTTTCATTTAATACAAACCAATTAATAATATGAAGGAAAAATATCGTCAACTGTTGCTTTTATTTCTTTCCTTTC
>JBBIVS010000021.1:2354-3019 GCA_037439605.1 Draconibacterium sp.
TGATAAATGTTTTTGTCGGGATTATTTATAAAATATTTGAAAATATCTTGATCTTCTTTGAAATTGAAAATTCGAATAAAACCTTTCTTAATAAGTTTTGCGGGACTTCCTCCAATAATTGAATCATTTGCAATTTCAGAATAATCTTTGTTCAAAAGACTGTTTGAAGATACGATACACCAATCAGGAGTAATTGTGCCTTTCATTATTGTGCTTCTATTACCAATCCAATTATATGCTCCAATATGCACTTCTCCTTCAGCACGATTAGATTCTCCCGTAATAATATTTTTAATATGATGAAAATTTGTATCAAATATCTGTGCTTCTGAAGCAATTCTGGTTAATTTTCCAATTGAAATTGTTTTCCAGCAACGAATTTTTACGCCATTCCCAAAAGCACAGCATTCACCAATTTCGAGAGTGGCACCTTTAACAACTTCAAGAGTATTATTTACACTGAAAACTGAAGGGCCGTTAAAAATAATAGTGCCACTTATTTTTACTAAAGTGCCATAAGAATATGAAAACCCATCAGTATTCAATCCGATGCAAACAGTTCTGTATTTTATAGGTGTGTTAAATATTAGTTTACCACTTAAATCTGAAAAATTCACTCTTCCATAAAAAATTACGGGTAATTTTATCGCTTCCTTAAAGGGTAG
>JBBIVS010000021.1:3029-12478 GCA_037439605.1 Draconibacterium sp.
AAGAAGGTAAAATAAAATTTATCAATAAATTCAACAGTTTTAAAAAAATTCGTGCGGACCAGAATATGTGCAATTCTTTTAATTAGTTTCATATTATTCTGATTTAAAATCGAATACGATCGGAAATTAATTGTTTGATATTGATCAGTTTATTTAATTTATAAAGCGAAATATAGGAGGTTATAAAAACAACAAGACTGCCTGCAATGTAATTCCAAAATGGATCAGTAAATCGACAAATCAGAAATGAGATGACACATAGGGAAACTAATAATGTAAAGAAAAAGATGTAGCTCTTTTTATAGGTAACATCATATTTACGTTTTGAAATAATCAACACAATTACAACATTGAACAGGAAAAGCAACAAATATGATATTCCTAATCCTTCAATACCATATAAACCATATAGTACCAAACTACTGGTAAGGAAGAATATATTAACACATAGTTCTTTCAGGAAAACAACCCTAAAATCACCTTTGGCTAAAAGAATAAATCCAATTGGCCAGGAAAAGCCCTTAATTAAGATACCTAAAATAGCCCATTGTAAATACGGAGTTACCTCCAGGAATTTTTCTGATAATAGAATTTTAATAATTACAGGAATAAAGATCAAAAAAAGAGTTACAATAGGAGCAAGAATAAGAATAGTTATAGTCGCTTGTTTGTCAATTAATTCAATGCTTTTGGTACGATCAGCAGATACCGCTGTCAACTGAGGATAATAGTCCATAGCTATTGCCGTAAAAACCATACCTACATAACTATCAACAATTGAGAATCCAGCTTGAAATAAACCAACATCTTCAATACCCCCTTTTTGACCAATAAATATTTTAATGAAATAAGCAACACCCATGGTAATGAATCCGCTTATGGAAAGCACTATCCCCAGGCTAATCATTTCCTTTCCTAATAGCAATGTTTCCCTGAATGAAATTTTCAGTTTTGATATTGTAATCTTTGTTGAGTAATACCAGGTAAAAAGCAAAGAGGTTATAGCAGTAAAAATAATTGTTGGAACGATACCTTTAAGGCCAAAATAATAATAAACCGGAATTGTGATTAACAACCCAATAAATGAACCTAAAACACTTGATTTGGCAAGGTATTCTATCTTTCGCATACCTTGTAATATAGCAAGTTGTCCTGAACTAAGCGATTTTAGAATAAATACCGATGATAACCAACAAATGGGTAAACTGAAATCAGCATTTCCAAATGTGAAAATACTAATTTGTTTCGAAAATATTATTGTTAAAAGCGTTCCAACTAATCCAGTAAGCCAAATCCACCTTTTTAAAACAATTATTATTTTACTTATTTTTGTTTCATCTTCAGTTGAATTGGCTTCTGAAACGTTTCTAACTGCGCTTACCCCAAGTCCTAGATTTGTTAAACTAAATATTAAATCAACGGTTGATATATATAACCCATAAATTCCCATACCTAATGGACCAATTAGTATGGCTACAACTTTTGATTTAATAATTCCGATTATTACATTGAAAACCTGAACTCCTCCAAATATTGAAGTAGCCTTAAGAATCTGTCGATAACTTGATTGACTACTCTCAGTTGTCATTTTGATCTGAATGAATTAATAGCATCAGTTACTTTGACTAATTCCATATCTGAAAACATTGGACTCATAGGTAAACTCAATACTTCCTTATGAATTTGTTCTGTTATCGGATAGTTTAATGTATTTAATTCTTTAAAAGCACCCTGTTTATGCGGTGGTATTGGATAATGGATTAAGGATTGAATATTTTTTTCAGTAAGGTATTGTTGTAATTGGTTTCGATTTTTTGCACGTATGACAAAAAGATGCCAAACGTGGGAATACTTCAAATCATGGGTTTCAATTTTGTGATTCTGAATGGGTAAGATGATTTCAGGATTGTTAATATTATTCAGGTAGTATAGAGCTATTTCCCGACGGCGCTGGTTATCGGCATCAAGACGAGGTAATTTAGTTCGTAAAATGGCTGCCTGTATTTCATCCAACCTGGAATTTATTCCTTTGTAATCGCATACATATTTTTTAGTTGAACCATAGTTTGCCAAAGCACGGATAATTGAAGCCAATTGATCGTCGTTTGTTGTTACAGCACCACCATCGCCCAAACAACCAAGATTTTTACCCGGATAAAAACTATGTCCGGCTGCATGTCCTATTGAACCAGTCTTTTTTTTATCGTAATAAGCACCTATTGCCTGTGCATTATCTTCGATTAATATAAGATTGTATTTTTCAACTAATCGTTTAATTTCAGGATGCATTGCATTTTGTCCGTACAAATGCACAAGCATAATTCCTTTTGTCCGGGCGGTAATTTTTTCTTCTGTTTTAAATGGATCAATATTATAAGTTAAAATATCAGGTTCTACCAAAACAGGCGTTAACCGATTCTCCGAAATTGCCAGAACAGAGGCTATAAAAGTGTTTGCCGGAACAATGATTTCATCCCCTTCCTTCATTAAACCTGATTCCATATAGGCTTTTAAAATAAGCCTTAAAGCATCTAACCCATTTGCTACACCAATGCAATTTTTTGTGCCAATATAATTAGCGTATTCCTCTTCAAACGACTTCAGTTCATTTCCAAGTAAATACCATCCCGAATCAATAACTCGCTTGATGGCAACAGTTAACTCTGGCTCAAAACTATCGTTAATAGTTTTGAGATCTAAAAAATTAATCATTCTATATTTTTTTTAAGGATGTAAAATCCCTTTTCTTTATTTAAATCAATTATTTTATATCCTTCTTTAAAAAGAAGATTTATTGATCTGTAATTTTCAATTATTGGTTCTCCAAATAATATTTTGAACCCTAATTCTTTACCTTTTTGGGATATCATTTTCGCTATTAATTCGCCTATTCCTTTTCCCCAATATATTTTTTCTCCAATATACCAGAATACATGGGCAGTATCATTTATTATACGCTTAAATCCGGCAGCACCAATTGGAATATTATCCGCCGTAATACCCCATATTATATATTCGTTTCGTTGTTTAAGGTTTTTAAACCATTCCAATTGTTCTTCTTTAGTTATTGTGCTGGCATTTGTCAAATACTTAGTTTCTTCATCATTCAACCATTCCCATGATAAACTGAGAATATTTTCATCAAATTCTACAAATTCTATTTTCATTTTGTTGAATATTTGTAAGTTTCATAAACAACACCTCTGCCGCCAAATCCTTCCTTCTGAAAAATCAATTTTTCATTTAAGTATTTTCCCATCTGTTCTGTAGAATGTCCAAAATCAAAGACTGGTATATTTTTAAATTCTTTATTTATCAACTGGTCAAACAAAACATCTAAAGCACCAAGCTCTTTTCCAGTTTCGGTTGCTGAAATGTATTGCACATGTATTGTATTTCGCATAATGTAAATTACAGTACCAGCCACAATGGTTTCTTTACATATAGCTAAATAAAGTTTAACATTCTTGGGGAATCGGCTACTGAGTAGTTCAATCTCATTAATTGAATGTACTGGCTTAATGTTGAATTTACTAATTAAATTACCTTCAAGCATTCGCCAAAATGAATTGAAGTCTTTGCTTTCTATTATTTGTACTTCTTCCCTTTTTGCTTTCCGAATGCCGCTCTTTCTCGATTCATTAAATTGAAGTTTATTGTTTTGATAAATGGTAGAAGAGATATGACAGCCAATTTTTTGAGCGTTGTTCAGAAATAAGGCATATATATCTTCTTGGGCTGGAATACGGTGATAAATTAAAGGAATGGGTTTGTAAATAACTTCACTAATGCCAATATTTTTAAGTTCAAGATTTAAAAGATTGAAAAATTCAACTACTTCCGTTGTGTTTATTTTTGGAGTAGAAATTAATCCACCATACGTAAGTCCTTGATGGGAGTAAAAGGAGTTGCCGCTTATATTGCCTGGTAAAACAGCTTCCAGTTTTTTATTTCTATATATGAGAAATGAATAATCGTTAAAACGATCAGAATGATAATCCATATAATCACGATAAAACAAAAACGTTCCATTTCTGGAATTTGAAACCAGATTATCCCATTGTACTTTCAAATTTGCGCTGTATCTTATTATTTCAATCATTTTTTAAAGAAATGAAATGGTTATATTCTCTTATATAATCAGTTTCATCATACATGTGCGAAGCCAAAACCAAGCAAACTGACCCTGAAGAAAACTCAAATAATTCCCTCCATATTCCCGGAACCACTAATAAACCAAAATTTGGTCTGTTTAACCTGACAATTTTTTTATTAGTACCATCATCAAGCAACACTTCAAAGCTTCCACCAGCAGCTACAATTAATTGAAAAAGTTCTTTGTGCGCATGTCCACCGCGATTTTCACCTCCTGGAATGTCATATAAATAGTAAACCCGTTTAATTTTAAATGGTATATTTTGTTCTCCTTCAATAATTGTAATATTACCTGCCCGGTTGTGTATTTTGTGCAGAGATAAAACATGACAATCATAAACACTATTCTTTTTCATTGTCCTTTATTCTTCAAAAAGATGGTGTAATCATAAATATAATCATTTTCAGAAAAATGAGTGGAGCTGAGAACCAATGCTAAAGAGTTCGTCGAAAAGTTTTCCATTTGTCTCCAAAGTCCAGCGGGTAGGTATAGTCCGTAAAAAGATCTGTTTAATGAATAGATCTTTTGTTCTTTTCCATCATTTACTAAAACATCAAAACTCCCTGAGAGTGCAATAATTAATTCTTGCTGTTCTTTAAATGCATGGCCACCTCTTACCTGGCCTCCTGGAACATCATATATCCAATAGGTACGTTTAATATTAAAAGGTAAATGTTTTTCCTCTTCTAAAAAAGTAAGATTTCCGCGAGGATCTTCAATTTTTGGCAGATTGATAATTTTAACATCAGATAGGGTTACTTTCATTTTTGTACTGATTAGTAGTCAGAAATTCAATTGAATTTCAATGTTTTGGATTGTGTAACTTTATTTTGATCAGCAAAATAGAAATTAGTTTTTATTTTATAAAGGAAACAATGTAGTTTTACTATTAAGAATATATGTTCGATATGGAAAATATCAACGTGAAATCATTTATATGATTTTTTAAAGGATGCTTCTTAGATTTTCCCAATTATCAGTTTTTTTCTATACACTTCACGACCAGTAACTTGCAAAATATATAATCCAGCTTCGAGGTTTCCCCTGTGCAGTTCGTACTCACCTGTATAAACTTCAGTTGTAAAAACAGTTTGTCCGTTTACATTAATGAGTGATAAAGTGAATGGAGTATCACTGCTATATGGGAATATAACCATTGTGCTGTAAGCCATCGGATTTGGGAAAATAATTAAATTACCCGCATTTGCTGAATCCGATAAATTTAGGACAAGCATTGTAGATACAATGTTTGAGCGAGTTCTTAAGGCTTCATTACCGCTTTTAGCTGAAACTGGTTTAGCCACTGCTTCCACCTGATATTTAGTATTAATCTCAAAATTTTCATAGTCAGTCAGAGATGAGTAATTGGAAGGCACAGTTCGCACTAATTTCAATGTGTCATTCTTCGAACCTTTGTAAATGTTGTAATAATCCATTTCAAACCCTTCATAATGATTCCATTTCAGTATGTAAGCCTGTTCTTTGCTCTGTTCAATTGTAAGTCTGATGGTTTTATGAGCCAGATTACTGAAAATCTCGTTTCCACAAAAATCAATTGCAGCCAAGCGGTACCTGTATGGCTTGAAACTTGAAATGGAGGCCTTATCCAGAAATTCGTTTTTAGCTGAATATGGCACATTTCCGGCAACGACCCAACCACCTGAAAATGCTTCTGAGTCGCGGTAAATTCTGAAAAACTGAATATTAATATTTTCTACTTTTTGCCATGTAATAAGGTTTTTATTTTCGGGTGTTACGGTAACTGATTTAATAATTGGTGGTGAAACCGGGTCGGGCATATTTACCGTTACCGAGTATTTACTATTTTGCCCAAAAATGTGTAAAGGAGAAAAAACAACAACCAATAACTTCCAAACCAACTGATTTAGCTTCATACTTTTACTACACTTCGGAATGTATTTGAAAACAAAAATTGTAATTTAAATTGGATTTTACAACTTATACACTTTTTCGGAGTTTTCTTTAATCATGTTTCGCATGTCAACTATTAAACCCGCATTTTGCTTAATCAATTCTATATCAAAAGTTGCATGGTCTGTTGTGAGTACCACCACATCAGATTCTATTAACACTTTTTTGGTTAAGGGTATTGAATGGTAAGTAACCCAGTGATTTGTTTTGACACTTGGAATATGCGGATCGTTGTAAGATACAATACCCCCTTTCTTTGCCACGATATCCATAATTTCCAGTGCCGGTGATTCCCTCTCATCTTCAATATTTGGTTTATAGGCTACTCCCAGAAAAAGGATTTTGCTACCGTTAATTGATTTCTTATGACGGTTAAGAGCTGATGAAATTTTTACGGCCATATAATGCGGCATACGCATATTAATGTGCCCGGCGGCATGAATCATGCTGAGATCAAAGTCGAACCGTTTTGCAATATGTTCAAGGTAAAATGGATCAAGCGGGATACAATGCCCACCGATTCCGGGACCAGGATAGAAAGCCTGAAATCCGAAGGGTTTTGTTTTGGCTGCTTCAATTACTTCCCAAATATTGATGTCCATTTTCCCAGCAAGTAAAGCGAGTTCATTTATGAGACTGATGTTTACTAAACGGTAAGTGTTTTCAAGAATTTTTACCATTTCTGCCACACGGGGCGAGCTTACCGGATAAATATGCTCAATTGCCCTTTTATAGAGGGCTATACCGATTTCCAAACCTTCCTGCGTCATTGCACCTATTACTTTCGGGGTATTTTTGGTGTGAAATGTCTTATTTCCCGGGTCAACTCGTTCAGGAGAATAAGCGAGCCAAAAATCTTCACCGTGCTTCAATCCACTTTCCTTTTCAATTAAAGGGAGCATAAAATCTTCGGTTGTGGTGGGATAGGTTGTGCTTTCCAGGCTAATAAAAGTGCCGGGTTTCATGTAATGACCAATATCGGTGCAGGCTGCTTCAATGTAACTCATATCGGGTTTGCGGAATTTGTCAAGGGGTGTAGGCACGCAGATTATCAGGGCATCACACTCATTCATTTTTGTAAAGTCTGTGGTAGCTTCCAACTTTACCCTGTCAACCACTTCGCGTAAAACTGCATCGCGGATGTCTTTGATGTAATTTTCGCCGGAATTGATTTTGTTTACTTTGGATTCCGATTTATCGAAACCAATAACTTTTACACCGGCTTCAGCAAAATTTACAGCGAGTGGCAATCCAACGTATCCAAGGCCGATTATGCCTACTACTTCGGTGTTGTCTGATATTTTAGAAAGGATTGGTAGTTTATAGTCCATTCGAATTTATGCGAATTATTTCTAAATGTGCGAATTAATGAATCTGTAATATTTCAATGATTGTTCTCCAAAAATGATTAATAAGCGAGGGTTTAATTAGTGTAATTTGATTTATATTGGTTCTTCGTTCCATTTAGTTTTTAGGGTATCCAGGAATTGTTTCCCAAAAATCCAACTCACTCCGGCAATTCCACCCAAAAATGTCCAGATGACCAAAATAAGTGATCTTCTCGGTTTCGACTTCTCAACAGGCACAGTAACAGGTTTAACTGCGGCAAATACGGGTGTATCCTCCTTTACTTTAATACGAGCCTGTTCCAATTGCTGAGCTAATTGTTTATAAACTTCGAAAGCAATTGTATATTCATTTTGCATCCTTTCCTCCTCGGTGCGAGCCATGGCGGAAGTTACATTTTTGTTGCGATCGCGAAATGCTGCAAGATTAGCCTGTGCTTTTTCGAAATCTGATTTCTTTTCTTCAAACCTGCCCTCAACAAATTTGAGTTGTTCAGCAGCTTTTTCGATTTTAAAATCAGTTATGTATTTTTGCAGTAATTCCTTGCCTTTTTGAGCTATTTCAGCAGCTAATTTGGCTTCATGAAAGCTGGATGTTAAAACCAGGTAACCTTCCTTGTCGTTTGTTTCAAGGATAAGTTGTTCTTCAATTATTTTGCGGATTTTATCCTGATCTTCTGTTAACTGAATTGTGTTACCTTTAATTTCGGATGGAATTTCATCTGTTTTCCCTTTGATTGCTTTTAAAAGAAGAAACGGCAAGCCTACCGTGTATTTTTTTAATGTAGAAAACAACCCAGGTTTGTAATAATCCATATAATATTCATATAGTGAAACCGGATTTTCAACATCAGAAAAAGTATATTTTGTATTCATTATCTCCAGTTGAAAAGGTACACTTTGTACAATCTGAGGATAAATATATGGCGATAATTCGCTGGTTTCCATGTCTATATCGAGATTAAAACCGGCAATAGCAGCAAGTGATGATAAACCGCCCAGTCTGGAATTTTTATTTGAAAGCTGAGGCACTATCGTTGTGGAAGCTGAATACTCTTTAGGTGAAAAAAGTGCAATAAATAATCCCAGTACCATAAAGACAAGAATTGTTTTAATTATGATTCTTCTTCCATCCCACAAGGTTTTGGCAAGTGCAATCAGATCTATTTCATTTTCGTCAACCGTGGATTTATGTTTTTCTTTTTCTGTCATGATTTTTTGTGGTGGATTTTTTACAGATAAATAAACTTTGTTTTATCAAAATAATTCAAAATATCAGTTGGATAAGTTAACAATAGTTGCAACCGATACTGCAATGGATGCCAAAATACTTGCAAATGCCAGCCAGCGACCTGAATCGGCATCTTTTTTCTCTGGTTTCTTAGGCACAATAATCTGGCTGCCGGGCTGCACTTCGGGGTATCGTTTTACTATAAATCCTTTGGTTACATCTGTAGTTCCATTGGCATAGCGAACATAAGTTTTCTTTTTATTTGCATCACTGTTAAAACCCCCCGACTGGTCGATGTAATATTTTGCTGATTTACCTGTTTGGTAAGTTATTGAATACGGATTCTGTATGCTACCGGTAATTTTTACGGTTTGCATAAACTCAGGAACAAAAACCCGGTCGCCATTATTTAAATAAAGATCGGCTTCACTTCCAGGGTTACTGATAATCTGCCCCAAATTGATTGCAACCAGTTCAATGCCAAGTTCGTCGGTGTAACGCTGAAGTGTTGCGCCATTTACATAAGCCTGAGGTGTTACACCTCCGGCCATTTTAATGAGATCGGAAATTCGTTGCTGTTTGTTGTTAATTGCGTAAGCACCCGCATAAGCCACTTCACCGGTTACAAATGCTGTTTTACCTTTGCGAAAGTTAGGCGCCTGGCGAACGGAAATCTGGTCGTATGGTTTTAATTTAAAATCGGCGTCATTTTTCCCAATACCTAAATCTCTTGATAAATTAACAACAATAATGGTCCCGAGAGAGTCTGAAAGGTTCGCTGCCT
>JBBIVS010000021.1:12503-14639 GCA_037439605.1 Draconibacterium sp.
AGACGGCGTGCCACTTCAATGTAAGTGCTGTCTGCTCCTTCAGTTAATCCCCCGGCAAGAAAAACTGCGTCTCCCAGGGTCAGATCATCAGACCAGTTAAGATTTCCCGGAGAAAGTACTTCACCCTGAACTATTACATATTTTCTTTCTTTTAATTCGAAATGAGATTTAATCAGAATCACATCTTCAGGAAAAAGTACAATATCCGATTTGCCGGATAAAATTTCGCCAAGGTTAAATGAGATGGATGATGTTGATAAATCGGGATTATAACGCGTTATAATTCCGCGGTTTTGAAATGCATCGGGTAAAATACTATCAGCTTTCATAATGAGCTTTTGAAGTGTAATTCCCTCATGCCACTCATAATCTCCCGGACGGGTAACTGCCCCCGTTATTGTAACACGATTTTCAAACTTGTCAAGTATTTGTTTATTTCTGATTTCATCACCATTGATTAGTGGTGTTTTTGATACCTGGTCAAATGCAACATCACTGATTTGTTGCCCTTGTTGTGTTTTACGGTAAATCTGAATTTTTGACAGATAGGACTTTTCGGTGAAACCTCCGGCAAACCTTATCAGGTCGTTCAGCATTTCTCCATCAACGAGCTCAAAAAGGCCATTTCTTTTGAATTCTCCGTTTACCTCAACTCTTTTCTCTGCTGCGGGAACAAAAATAATGTCGTCGTCTTTTAAAAGTATATTCTCCGATGGGTCTGCATTTACCAGAAACTTATAAATATCAATGGTTTTAAACACCTTGTTGTTTCTAATAATTTTAATATTTCTGAAAGATCCAATGCCGTTTGGTCCGCCAGAAAGATAAAGTCCGTTAAAAACTGTCGCAGTTACAGGCAAGGTGTAAGTACCGGGTACTTTTACTTCGCCCACGAGATTTACCTGAATGGAACGAAGTTGTCCCATGTTTACCTGTGCAAATGTTTGCGGGTTGCTCCCGCCCATGTCTGAATAAATTGAAGTCAGCCTTTGAATAATCCTGTTCTCAGCCTCCTGAAAAGTTGATCCTGCAATATAGACCGGGCCAACGTCGGGTATCAGAATTTGTCCGTTGGTGTTTACCGTAAGTTGATAGTTGTTTTGAGAGTTACCCCATATATTAATGATTATTTGGTCCCCAATTCCGATTTCATAGTTTTTTGGGGTTTGAATATTAACATTTGGATTGAAAGTAAGATTTTTATTATTGAAAAGATAAGCACCAAATATTCGTCCACCGGCATCGAATCCTGCACTTCTTTTTGATTTTTCCATATCCTCCTGTTCTTCAACTTCATCGCGTGCTTCCTGAACCGGATCGATGGTAACATTTTCGGTAGGATTGCTATTCAAGCGGTTTTCAAAATCACGGATTTGTTGCTCAGTTGCTCCTTTTTGCCTGGCCAGGTTGGCAGCATCCTGCGTTGAAAGACCCGCATCCTGCATTGCACGTTGTGCCCTCTGAATATCGGATTGGGGAGCAGCTTTCACATCAATTGATTTTACATCCTGGGCAAACACAATGTTGATGTTTATTAAGGTAATACTCAGGAAAACGATGATTTTAAATTTGAATTGCATATAGATTGATTTTTAATTTGTTACTGGATTCTGGATTCTGAATTCTGAATTATTGATAATACTCCTTAAACCATTGCACAAATGCACTTATTCCAATTTGAATTGAAGTGTTTGGTTCGTATCCAAAATCGTTTTTCAGGGCATTTACATCGGCAAAGGTTTTAAATACATCACCAGGTTGCATTGGAAAAAATTCTTTAATTGCTTGTTTTCCTATGGCATTTTCCATGGTTTCAATAAAATCGAGTAACTTAACAGGATTGCCGTTTCCGATGTTGTAAACAGAATAGTTGGATGCTGGTTGCTGGTTGCTTGTTTCTGACTGAAGAATTGGTGATGTTGATTCAATAACCCTGATTATCCCCTCAACAATATCATCAATGTAGGTAAAATCTCGCTCGAGGTTACCATTGTTAAAAACCTTAATTGGTTTACCATTTGAAATAGCATCCGCAAATAGTATCGGCGCCATATCTGGTCGTCCCCACGGACCGTAAACGGTAAAAAATCGCAATCCCGTTGTACGCATATTAAACAAATGACTGTATGTATGAGC
>JBBIVS010000022.1:0-11521 GCA_037439605.1 Draconibacterium sp.
AATGCTGTCGGATCCTGTAGCGGCGGTTAGGGTTCTTTTATACAGCCCTGTGACTGTCCCGCCCTGGTAGGCGCTGCCTTCACAGATTGAGATGTCTTCTGTGGTATATATTATTTGATTATCACTTTTTTTTTTATACTCAAACGCTCCAATATCAGGATTACCCTCTATTGGATTTCCTAAAATATCATGTGTCAAGCCCACATTAACGCCAGCATTAATTGCGGGAGAACCACCTTGCAAGCTAAAATCTCTGTTAACTGCATCGGTAAATAACGGGTTGCCAGTTATTGCAGTTGGTTCAAGGTTTGTTATGGTTGATGTCGTATAGTTTATACCGTTATAACTCAACACATTACCGCTTGTTCTATAATATAAGTTATTTGAACTTGTTAAACCCGATGTGCAGTAAAACATCCTCAACTCTATTTCAGTATTTTTAAAAAACAGGTTATTTCTTATTTCAACTGGCATACAACCATTACTAAATATGCCAGCAGTTTTATTTTGAACTATAGTATTGTTAAAAATACTTATTGGACTCGCATTTCCAACTAAATTATGATATAGACTGATTCCATGCTTATCTGCTAACGTTAAAAAATTGTCGTGAATCAATAGATTTTTCATTGTATTATTACCAAATTGAATAACTCCAATACAACTACCATTAATTACACCGGAAATATAATTATTAAAGATTTTTACATTTTCTGCAACTCCCCATTGAGCAGTTGCATCTGAATAGATTTGTATTGCATCGTTCCATTTCTGATTTGTAATCGTATTGTTATATATATCTGTATTATCACATGATGTAATCCCGATTGCATAATCTTCATCAGCATCTATGGGGTCACCGTTACCCTCAAAATAATTATTATAAACAACAGCAGAATCTAAATGTATAATATATAATCCCGCAGAATTATTATTGTCAAAATGGTTGCCATGTATATCAACATTAGTTATATGGTTAGCCTTATCATTATTCCCTATAACAAAAAGACCTTCGCCCCCTGAATAATTACATTGATTGTTAGTAAATGTGATATCTGAAATCCCTGGTATAGTAGCAGATATATAAACATTAGCCCTGCCTTTGAACGTTTCACCATTTCTTAAAAATGAGTTATTATCTATTGTTATAAATGATGAATTTCTAATGTAGACTCCAAAAAACCCACATTTCTGTATTAAACATCCCTTGATTGTTAAATGACTTGCTCCTTCAGCATATATTCCAGCTCTCCATGTTTCTAGTCCGGGGATACTTCTTTCATTAGAATGTTGGATAGTAAGATTACTTAGCGTAATATGCTGATAAGAGCCTACATTGATAAGTAAATATCTTTGGCCTAAGTCTATATTACCGCTTGGATCACTTGTGCTGTAAATATAAAAAACCTTTGTCGCAGAATCCCAATACCAACCTCCGTTAGAAGTACAATTTACAATACTTGTTTTTCTATACCCAATAATTCCATCCAAATACACTAAAGATACTTCAAATGTAATTCCTGTTTTCTGCCAGATGTTAGTGGAATATTTTGTCATTCCACTTATAACATCCGCACCGTCTATAACCGGGTTTTCACCACTTCCGTAAGCCCCAAAAACAATGGGTTTGCCCGAAGCACCAGAGGAAGAAACTTTTAATTCTTCCCTCCAAACTCCGCCTCTTTTAAATAAAATTGAATCTCCGGGTGCAAATTTCGACTTATTCACCCTGGCAATGGTTTGCCATGCCGTTTCCGCCGATGTTCCGGCTTTGGAATCGTCTCCGGTATTACTCACGTAATAGTTAGCAGCGCTACCGGAACAGGTAAATAAAAGAAATACAACCAGAAAGAAAATATTACGGCAACCTTTACCCGGGTTGGAAATAATTCTCTCCGGTGTACCCATACTCTTCTGAAGATTCGGGTACTCATTCACCAAAATTTTAATCATGATCAATAAGAATTTAAAGCGTCCAAAAAACAATTGATTCAATAATTATTTATCAAACCTGAAATCAAACCATACAAGACATAAGAGTTATACCCGTTTAAAAAACGGAACGTGATGTATATTTCGAATAAGTTTCTGAACTGGTTGACTGGGTTTGTAAGTTAATTCAACCATTGGGTTTGTAAAAACCTATCCTGTTTGCAACACATTAAAATTGAGCCCCGGCATCAATTTTTGCATTTTTTCAATAAGTTACTTTTGTAACCTTACTTATATAATTTATAAAATAAGGGAAACAAAAGCGTCTGTCTTATAACAGTTCTATTTATGGGTTTGTGACGGTAAAAATAACAATAGAAATTAAAAAAAAAACACCTTTATATAATTTAGAAAAATTCTAATTAATTCTACTTTGACAGATTAAAAAATAATAAAAGTTAAACATTGTATTTACTGTATTCTTTTACTCTTTTATTCCAATCAAATCAAAAATAAATGCATATTGCAGGGCAATGTCTTTTATCCACTGAAACCGTCCGGAAGCCCCGCCATGCCCGTAATCCATGTTGATATGGAAAATCAATAGGTTTTTGTCTGTTTTTAATTCACGCAGTTTTGCCACCCATTTTGCAGGTTCGAAATATTGCACCTGCGAATCATGCAATCCGGTGGTAACCAACAAAGCCGGATAATTTTTGGCAACCACATTATCGTATGGTGAATACGATTTCAAATAGAAATAATAAACCGAATCCTTTGGATTCCCCCATTCATCGAACTCCCCGGTTGTAAGAGGGATACTTTCATCGAGCATTGTTGTAACCACATCAACGAACGGAACCGCTGCAATTACTCCTTTATACAACTCGGGTTTCAGATTAATACAGGCGCCCATTAACAACCCGCCGGCGCTGCCACCCATGGCAAACAATTTGCCTGAATTGGTGTATTTTTCGTCGATTAAAAACTGTGCACAATCATTAAAATCGGTAAATGTGTTCATCTTTTTTAGCAGTTTTCCATCTTCGTACCATTTCCGGCCGTAAATCTGCCCGCCGCGGATGTGTGCTATTGCATAAACAAAACCTCTGTCGAGTAGAGGCAAAATCGAAAGTCTAAAACTGGGTTCCATTTCATATCCATACGAGCCGTAACCATAAATCAACGCCGGATTATTGCCGTTTTTCTCCATTCCTTTGCGGTAAACCAGCGAAATCGGGATTTTTGTACCATCACTTGCGGTAGTATAAATTCGTTTGGTTTCGTAATTATTTTTATCAAAACCACCCAACACTTCCTGCTGTTTAAGGAGTTTCCTTTCTTTGGTCGTCAGGTTGTAATCGAAAGTTGAAACAGGCGTGGTAAGAGAAGTGTAACTAAACCTGAAAATATCAGTATCAAAATCAAGATTCACATCCGGACGTACAGAATAAACTTCCTCATCAAAATCAATGGAATATTCTCCACCTTTCCACGGCATCACACGAAGTTGGGTAATTCCTTCCTTTTTCTCCGAAACAACGAGGTAATCTTTTAAAATCTCGAAATTTTCGAAAAATATATCGCTGCGATGTGGAATCACTTCCACCCAGTTTTCCTTTTCAGTTTTATTAACGGGCGTTTTAACCAGTTTGAAATTCTTCGCATCGAGGTTACACCGGATATAAAAATGGTCGCCAAAATGATCGACCTGATATTCAAGTCCGCGGGTACGAGGTTGAATAATTTTGAATTCGCCGTTTGGATTATTGGCATCCAGAAAACGGTATTCAGAAGTCAACGTGCTTTCGCTGCCAATAATGAGGTATTTTTTCGATTTGGTTTTGGAAACCGAAGTATTAAATGTTTCATCCGCTTCATAATAAACTTCCACATCATTTTCAACCGGGGTTCCCAGTGTATGTTTCATAATTTTTTCTGAACGCAGAGTTGTGTCATCTTTCAAAACGTAAAATACGGTTTTATTGTCGTTTGCCCAGGTTGCCTCGCCTGAAGTTAACGGTATAGCATCTTTTAACAACTCACCTGTTTCAAGGTTTTTAAAATATATAGTGTATTTGCGGCGACTTAAAGTATCGACACTGTATGCCAGAATTTTATTGTCGGGACTGACTTCCGATCCACCAATTGCATAATATTCGTAACCTTCGGCCATTTTATTCACATCGAGCAATACCTCTTCCGCAGCCTCAGGTTTCTCCTTTTTCCGGCAAACCACATAGTACTCCTTTTCAGGAACAGTGCGCGAGTAATAATAATATCCGTTGTCTTTGTAAGGAACCGATTCATCCTCTTGTTTTATTTTCGATTTAATTTCTTCGAACAGCTTATCCTGCAAAGGTTTTGTATGTGCCATCATCGCATCCTTGTATGCATTTTCGGCCTCGAGATAGGCAATCACCTCCGGATTTTCACGTTCGTTCATCCAGTAATAATTATCGATACGGGTATCTCCGTGAATCGTTAATTCTTTTGGGATTTTTTTAGCGACCGGAGGTTTAACCTCAACTTTCGAAGTACAGGAAATTGCAATAAGTACAATTGCCAGGAAATTGAAAATTAGCTTTTTCATTTTTTCTATCTTAAATTTTATAGTTCTATCAGTTTATCTATTTCCCCATTCAAGCATTCTCGCATTCATGCATTCATGCATTACTACCTGTGAAACTTCTCCGAAATAAACTTCAACCCGTCATACAATCCAGTGCGCCAGTAACTCCATTCGTGGCCACCCTGCCGAACACGGTATTCGTGCGGAATTCCCAAATCGCGCATTTTAACATGTAACGCTGAGTTTCCTTTGTACAGAAAATCATCATCACCACAATCAATATAAAATCTGATGGATTTTAATTTTTCTTTGTCAACACTGTCCAAAAGATACAACGGGCTGTAAGCTTTCCAGTGTTCGCTAACTGCGTCTTTGGTTTTTGGTCCGTAAATATTTCCGAAATACCTGTCGTAAGTATCATTTGCCAGAATTTCTTCATCCGTAAAAGTACCTGCACTCATTGCCACGCAGGATGAGAACAGTTCGGGATGCCGCATTGAAAGCAGCAAAGCGCCGTTTCCGCCCATCGAAAGGCCGGCAATAGCCCGGAATTCCTTTTGCGAACGTATTCGGTATTCCTTTTCAATAAACGGGATAAACTCTTTGATAAACATGTCTTCCCATGGGTCTTTGCCATCGAAACTGTTGCAGTACCAGGTTACTTTTCCATCGGGCATAACGATGATGCATGGTGGATAATCGCCGTTGGCAATTCCTTTGTCAGCAATCATATTGGCTTCTCCAAACTGAATCCAGCCGGTTTCATCATCGGAATAACCATGCAGCAAATATAAAACAGGATAACTTCGGTTCGAGATTCCATAATCGGGCGGCAGATAAATGGAATATTCAACAGGGTAACTAACCAGATTACTTTGAAATTTTAACGATTCCATCACTTTTCCGGTTTGAGTAAAACCTGAAACCGCGATGAACAATGACATCATGGCAATCAATAATTTTTTCATAATTCAGTGTATTCAAATGTTTGCAACAAATCTATCAATAAAGAACAATTGAAAACTTATTCCATTGAAATTAAATCAGTCTCTAAATGTCATTTTTTACTATGTTTGAAAAGAAATAAACTTTAAAAACCAACATGAAATGAGCATGATTTGCCAAACACCCACAGTAAACAAAAAAATTTTCATGCGAATCCCATGTCGTTGCTAAAGCAGATTGAAACAATGGATTGATTACGAAATATTTAGAAACAAGATTGAAAATTTATATACATGAAAAAGCATCTCTTTTTCTTAATCATACTGGTTGTATTGTTTTCAGCCTGTTCACAAAAAAAATCACTGGTACAGTTTCAATCTTCCAACTTAAAAATTGGTATTAACTCAAAGGGATTTGTTACTGAAATTCTGGATAACAAACATCAGAAAAATTACCTGGCAACCGATACAATTGCACCTTTATTTTTATGCAGGATTGATGGGGCTTATTTTTATCCGGTTACCGCCTCCTTTGAAAACCAAATACTCACATTTCAGTTTGAAAATCAACTGGAAGCCAAAGTTAAAGTTGAAGAAAAACCAACGCATATTAATTTTGAACTGGTTGAATTTAATCATCCTGAAAATGTTGAACTCATTGTTTGGGGGCCAATTCCAACCACCATCAAAAAGATAATCGGAGAGACAGTTGGCATAGTCCGAGGCGATGAATTTGCATTCGGAATTCAGGCATTAAACCCGAAAACGCTGGGTGGATTTCCGTGGACTGACAACGACTGCACACCACAATTCGACATTTTTGAACAGGAAGATTATTCAGATTTGAGTGAAGCAAACAAACGCGAAACTTTATACCGGGTTGAGGCCGCCAAACCCGAAAAATTTGGAAGCACTTTGCAGGCCTATTGCAGAAACCGAAATAAAGAAAGGATTATCGAAAACCTGAGTCACAAAAAATATGTTTCACCGGTTTTTGAAGATGAGGGAATTATCGGGTCGAAAATTGCTTTGTTTGGCTGCCCCGTTGAACAAACTCTTGAAACGGTCGGAAAGATTGAAATTGAGGAAGGTCTCCCCCACCCAACCATCGATGGTGTTTGGGGAAAGACAGCCCAGTCAGCCTCTGCCGCTTACCTGATTTATGATTTTGGCGAAGCAACCATCGACGAAGCCATTAAATACACAAAAAAAGCTGGCTTGCGTTATTTGTATCATTCAGGTCCGTTTAAAAACTGGGGGCATTTTGAGTTGATTGAAAGTGCATTTCCAAATGGTTGGGACGGTTTGAAAATGTGTGTCGAAAAAGCTGCAAAAGAAGGCATTATGGTTGGCGTTCACACACTTTCCAATTTTATCACAACCAACGACCCTTATGCTACTCCTGTTCCCGATAAAAGATTGGCGAAGGTTGGAACTTCGGTTATCACAGAAAAAATCGATGCCAAACAAACTGAAATTGTCATTGAATCGCCCCATTTTTTTAACCAATACGAAAATAACAACCTGAAAACGGTAATGATTGGAGATGAGTTGATCCGTTACCAAACCGTTTCGGAAACCGCCCCATGGAAATTACTGAATTGCGAGCGGGGCGCTTTGAGAACAAAAGCTACAGAACATAAAAGCGGCGATAAAATCAATAAACTGGCCGACCACGGGTACAAGGTTTTTCTGACTGACCCGGAATTAAGCATTGAAATATCGGGGCAGATTGCAAAACTTTACAATTACTGCGGATTGCGACAGATTTCGTTCGATGGACTGGAGGGAAACCGCTCAACCGGAATGGGTAATTACGGAGAAATTCTGTTTGCCAAAAACTGGTGGGACCATCTTTCTCCTGAACTTCAAAATCACATGATAATGGACGCAAGCCGCACCACGCATTATTTCTGGCACATTTACAGCCGCATGAACTGGGGAGAGCCCTGGTACGCCGGTTTCCGCGAAAGTCAAACTGAATACAGGCTGAAAAACCAGTCCTACTTTCAGCGAAATTTAATGCCCGGAATGTTGGGTTGGTTTAGCATGAGAAACAATACACCGGTAGAAGATATTGAATGGATGCTTGCCCGATCGGCGGCATTTAACGCGGGTTATGCATTTGTTTCGGGAGACAGGCAATTTAAAACCAACGGGCAAACCGATGAAATTTTGAGGTTAATCGGCGAATGGGAAAAAGCGCGAATGGGCGGGGCATTTTCAGAAGAACAGAAAGAAAGGATGAAGGACATCAACAACGAATTTCATCTTGAAACTATGGGAGAAAACCGATGGAACCTTTATCAAATTCATTCATTCAAATTTAAACACGAAGATAAAGTTCGTCAACCCGGTGAACCCTTGTTTTCAACCTTTAAATTCGAAAACCCGGAAGAAAACACAATCATGAATTTTATATTGACAGCGCAGGATGCCACCATTTCGAACCTTAAAATCGAGATGAATAACTGTTGCGAGATTGCAGTCCCTGTTTCTTTGACAACAGGTGAATCAGCGCGATATTCCGGTGGCGAAACGCTGGAGATTTTAAATGCCAGTCTGAAGAAAATAAAGGAAATTAAGGTTGATGCTTCAAAATTGCAAATAGCAAAAGGCAACCATTCAATCGTTTTCGATTGTACATTTTCTGAAAAAGGAAAAGAGCCGGCCGCAAAGTTTGAAGTGCGGATTTCGGGGAAAGCGGAGGAATTGAAAGTGAATGAGTGAGTGGGTGAATGAGTGAATGAGTGAATGCATGAATGCGAGAATGCATGAATTAAAAAATGAAAACTGCTAATTAAAAGAAAAGAGAAATTTTTCTAAAAAAACCTTATTTATTTTCACAAACCTTAGTAGCATAGCGATTTAAGTACACATAAAACCTTATTAAACAAAAAGATTTTTTAAAGAAATGGGAAAATGGGTGACGCGATTTTCAATCGCATTAATTTGAAGAGATTGCAAATTTACCCACATGGTGCAGTAGTTTGTAAAACAAAACAAATCATGGAAAAAACATTTGATTACATCGTGATTGGCTCCGGTTTTGGCGGGAGTGTTTCTTCACTGCGACTTGCCGAAAAAGGGTATTCGGTGCTCACCATCGAAAAAGGACGACGCTTTGAATCCAAAGATTTTCCTAAAACCAACTGGAACCTGAAAAAATACCTGTGGATGCCCAAACTTGGCTGGCTTGGATTTCAAAAACTCAATCTTTTCAAACATGCTTTTATCCTAAGCGGCACAGGTGTTGGCGGAGGAAGTCTGGTTTATGCCAATACGCTGATGTATCCGCATGATGAATTCTTTAAAAATAAACAATGGGCAGCTTTTAACGACTGGCAAACCGAATTGAAACCCTTTTACGAAAAAGCGGCGTTTATGCTGGGGCGCACCAAATTTGAAAAACAAAACACCGAGGATAAAATCCTTCGTGAAGTAGCAAAAGATTTGGGAAAGGAAGATTCGTTTGACAATGTATATGTAGCCGTTTATTTTAACAAAGATGAAACTCCCCGCGATCCCTATTTTAATGGAGAAGGACCGCTGCGGAATCCTTGCACGAACTGCGCCGGCTGCATGGTTGGCTGTCGCGAAAATGCAAAAAACACACTCGATAAAAATTATCTCTGGTTTGCCGAAAAGAAAGGAGTTGAAATTCTTTCGGAAACCACTGTCTGGAAAATTGAATTTATCAATGGGGAATATCTTGTTCACACAAAAAAAACAGCCGGAATTTCACCAAAAAAGAATCGTGTTTTCAGAGCAAAGGGACTGGTTATTTCCGGTGGGGTTTTAGGAACAGTTAAATTATTGTTGAACCAGAAATATGTTTACAAAACTTTGCCGGATTTGTCGGAACAGCTCGGAAGAATAGTCCGAACCAATTCAGAAACGCTTTGTACAGCAACCCTCTCCGACCAAAAATTGAATAACAGCATCGCCATCAGTTCCATTTTCAAACCCAACGAAATCACTTCCATCGAGATTGTAAAATATCCTAACAAATCGAACCTGATGAGAACATTGCTTACCATTGCCACCGACAAAAAAGGGTCAAATGGTTTGCGGGTTTTTCATTTTTTTGGAAAAGTGATTACCCATCCCGTTTTGTTTTTCAAAATGCTTTTTAACCGACATTGGGCCGAAAACACCATCATTTTTTTGGTGATGCAAACAACCGACACTAAAATGCGGTTTGTTTTGAAAAAGTGGCCTTTCCGAAAAAAACTGACCTTGCAAAACAAAGAAAATGAAAATGTGCAAGCCTACTTGCCTGTTGGACAGGATATTATGCACCGTTATGCAAAAAAAGTCAACGGTCAACCTCAAAATTCCACCATGGAAATTTTAATGAATGTTCCTTCCACAGCCCACATCCTGGGCGGCGTTCCCATGGGTTTGAAATCAGAAACCGGAGTTATCGATCCTGATTTTAAAGTGTATGGCTACCCGAATATGTATATTCTCGATGGTTCGGTGGTTCAGGGAAATTTAGGAGTAAATCCGAGTTTTACGATTACAGCGTTGGCTGAGTTTGCGATGAGTAAAATTCCGAAGAAAAGGTGATGCGGATTCCGATCCGCATTTTTAAAATCAGCGGGTTTGAAACGTTACAGCCATGTTAATAAACTTCATCATGAGTTCCTATATCGACAAAGATTGCCTTTTTAGGTTTGTCGTTTGTGAAAAAAAATATAACCCGGAGATCGTATTCGATTGAAAAACTCCACAAACCTTTCAATTTACCTGATAATTTATGTGTTTTTAGTTTTGAATCAAACGGATCATTTATAAACAACTCCAATATATTCCAAAACTCCTTTTCAATTTCCGTTGATTTGACTCTTTTCCTGAATACTTTTTTGAATGAATCACTAAATGAAACGTCCATCAGAGCATTTTTTTAAGTTCGTCCAATTCTGAAGAGAATTTAAGTTTACCTAATTGATATTCTTCTTTAGTTTTTTTAAAATTAGTCACTATTTCATTTCTTCTTTCTTCTGAAATATTGCGCTCCAACAGATTTTTCAACTCCATCTTTTCTTCAAGCGGTAAACTGTAAATCTTTTCCACTACATCATTAAATCTGAATGCAAAAGTTCCCATATTGACTGTCTATTTTTAGCAAATATAGTTATTTTTCATACTACCTGTCATTTAATGAATGAAGCAGAAAAAGCCTAAAATTCAGGAGAAAAGGTGAAGCGGATTGCGATCCGCCTTTAAAAATTAAATGTTCGGAAACCACTGCACCCCGATAATCGAATTGCAATTTTAAATTTTTATTCAGAAATTCAGCCAAAAAACAGCTAATGAAAATCAGTCGTTTTATTTATGAGAATCAATATTTACCGTTAATCATTTTTGCTGTTTCCATGGGATTTCTGGAAGCGATTGTGGTTGTTTACATCAGGGAAATTTATTATCCTGATGGATTTCAATTTCCGTTGAAAGAGCTGCCGCCACGTTTAATAATTATAGAATGGATCCGGGAAATCAGCACCCTTTTAATGCTGGGTTCGGTTGCCTGGATTTCGGGTAGAACATTTCTGAAACGTTTGTCTGTGTTCCTTTTCATTTTCGGAATCTGGGATATCATCTATTATGCAGGCCTCAAAATATTTCTCGACTGGCCGGAATCGTTGCTTACATGGGACATTCTTTTCCTGATTCCGATAACGTGGGTAAGTCCTGTATTAGCACCGGTACTCTGTTCTTTGTTAATGATTGCAATGGCTTTACTGCTTGATTTCAGAATGACCAACAACAGCCTGAAAGAACTGAAAATCAAAGAATTTATGTTTATGCTATCCGGAGCAACAGTTATTTATTACACGTTCACTGTCGATTTTGGAATGATGATTATCAAAGGTCATTTTTTACGAAAATATTTCATTCTGCCTGAAAACCAGGATTTTTTGGAAATTCTCACTTCATGGGAACCAACTCATTTTAACTGGTTGATTTTTACTATGGGGTTCGCTTTAATTTGTACAGGTATATTTATGGTAAATAAAAGGAGTTTAACAACTTAACAATTGTTAGTTCAATCCATAATTACCAGTTT
>JBBIVS010000022.1:11553-14634 GCA_037439605.1 Draconibacterium sp.
CAAGGTAAACTCCACCTGATAAATTATCGCGTTGCAGTTCAATGGTCTGTCCTGAAATATTATTGATACTTAATACTTGTTTCCCGCAGGCATTGTAAACCGTAAAAGTTGCATCTTTCAAAATTGTATTGAAATGAAATGTAGCAGCAGAATACAATGGATTTGGATAAACCGACCAGGTCGCATTTGATTGTGATTCAATACCTGTGGCATCGCACATAACAGTGAAATTTTGCTTTGAAGCAATTCCTGCGCCTGCTGAAATTAAATTTTGAAACTGAATTCCTGATGTACATTCATTTTTCACAGCGAATTGTAAATCGGAATTTGATGAGTGGCGGGAGGAGTAACACAATTGTTGCCTCCCGAGAAAGTAATTGAAGGAATGGAAATTTTTCTTGCAGCCGTTACAGAAGATGGATTTGTAACAGCCGCTGCGATGGTTGCCAATGCCGTAATTGTTGAATCATACTTCACAGCGAGAAATGCCGAACCTCCTCCCATGGAATGGCCCATTACACAGGAAGTAGCTGCAATTGCGCCAAAAAAGTTGGATGAAGGATTTGTGTTTTCGGATTTAATTGCCCCGATCAAAAAAGCGATGTCTTTTCCAAAATCGGAGTGTGATGGTGAAAAAGAAGATTCAGTGGTTAGAAAAACCATAATAAATCCATGAGGAACAATCGAATTCCATACAACATCATACGAACTCCAGGTCAAAACCAATCCGTGGCCGAAAACAAGCATCGGAAACTGCCGTGCTGCAACGGGAACATTATCACATGCTTAGGCTGATGGATCATAAATTTCAGCGCGAATATTCCGATTATTGCGGGAAGCATCAAAAAAGGTTTACTGTTTATGACCGATTTGGTATGACTGGGTAAAACCGGACACAAGAATGCAATTGAAAAATAACAGAAATGCGAGAGTGCTTTTTCATATTTTCGACAGTTCCTGTCATGGTAGTGCAGTATTCTTAATTTTTCGTTTTCATAGGAATGTTAATTTTTTTTTCGAAATTTATTCACCGGAATTGACAAGAATTTTAATTGACTTTGAATGTGGTAATTCCTTCTCTGAAAAAATCCACAATCTGTTCCGCGGCAGCAACTCCTGCATTCAGATTGGCTTCTTCGGTTTGTGCGCCTGCCTTTTTCGGTGTGAAGAAATAGCGCCCGGTAAATTTCCCAGCAAAAACATTTTCGCAATCCGGAGCAACATCCGACATATATTTTATTCCGGGCTTTTCTTCCATTACCCGAACCAGGTCGGGCTCATTAATTACCTCTTTCCGTGCCGTGTTTACCAAAATACTACCATCTTTTAAATGTTTCAGCACTTCGTAGCTTACCGATTTAATGTGTTCTCCCTTTGCCGGAACATGAATTGAAATAATATCGCTTTTTTCGTAAAGCTGTTCGAGCGAATGAACTACTTTTAAACCGATCGCTGCAGCAGCATCCCTGCTGAAACGCGTGTAAACAATCACTTTCATTCCCAAAGCGCGGGCAATCCTGAAAACATTACGGGCAACAAACCCAAATCCGTGCAAACCGAGAGTACGACCGCGCAACTCGCCTCCCATTTTCCCGCTGAACATTTCGCGAATCCCAAAAATGGCTAAACCAACTGCCAGTTCAGCTACAGCATTGGCATTTTGTCCGGGTGTGTTCATCACAACAATTCCCTTTTCTGAGGCAGCATTTAAATCAATATTGTCATAACCTGCGCCGGCACGAACTACAATTTTCAGGTTCTGAGCAACTTTAATCACATCAGCGTCAACAATATCGCTTCTTACAATCATGGCATCCACTTCGGCAACAGCATCAAGCAGTTCCTGTTTCGATTTGTATTTCTCAAGAAGTTTAAGATTGTACCCCGCTTTATTGATTACTTTGCTTATTTTATGAATTGCGGCTGCTGCAAAGGGTTTGTCGGTGGCAATTAATACTGTTTTCATCTCTCTGTATTTCAAAAAAAATGCAGGATTTTCACCCTGCATTCTGTTTTTATTTTGTTGATTCAAATTCCTGCATGGTTTTAACGAGTGCCTTTACGCTGTCAACAGGCATCGCATTGTAAATCGAAGCCCTGAAACCTCCCACTGAGCGGTGGCCTTTTAATCCGATCATTCCCTGCGAGGTGGCAAAGGTATCGAACTCTTTTTCGAATTGTGCATATTCAGGAGTCATTACAAAACAAACATTCATGCGCGAACGATCTTCCCTGTTTGGAACAGTTGACTGGAAAAGTTTATTCCGGTCAATTTCATCGTAAAGTATCTTTGCTTTTTCAATGTTTAGTTTTTCAATTGCAGCAAGACCTCCGTTTTCCTTCAGCCAGCGCAAAGTAAGCAAACAACCAAAAACTGAAACTGTAGCAGGTGTGTTAAACATGGATTCATTGTCGATATGAACTTTGTAATCGAGAATGGTTGGAATCGGACGTGTCACTTTACCCAGGGCTTCGTTTTTAACAATAATTAGTGTTGCACCTGATGGCCCTAAATTTTTTTGTGCTCCGGCATAAATTAAATTGTATTTCGAAACATCCATCGGGCGACTTAGAATATCCGAAGACATATCGGCCACCATTGGAACTGGTACATCCAAATCGGTTAAAAGTTCGGTGCCATAAATGGTATTATTTGTTGTAACATGCAAATAATCAACATCTTCAGGAACAGTAAATCCCTTGGGAATGTAATTAAAGTTGGCATCTTTTGAGGAAGCAACTTCAACAACTTCACCAATCATTTTTGCTTCTTTAATGGCTTTTGATGCCCAAACGCCGGTATTCAGATAGGCAGCTTTTTTATTCATCAGGTTATATGGAGCCATAAAAAACTGGAGACTTGCACCCCCTTGCAGAAAAAGAACTGAATATCCTTCAGGCACATTCAGTAATTCTTTTACCAAAGCCTGAGCTTCTTCCATAACTGCAACAAATTCCTTGCTGCGGTGCGAAATTTCCATTACCGAAAGCCCCGTTCCTGCGAAATTGATGATTGCTTCAGATGTTTGCTGAATTGTAAACTGGGGCAAAATTGATGGCCCTGCATAAAAATTATGTTTC
>JBBIVS010000023.1:0-14602 GCA_037439605.1 Draconibacterium sp.
AAATACGAAGGAGTCAGGCATTACATCAATTACCCACTTCCCCAGCCCATCTGGGATCGCACTTCGAAACAATATCCCACTTATAATATGGCCATCCCCGACCAGTTCCGGATTGACCAGTTTCAAAAAGAATTTACCGAAAAATGGATGAACGGGCGTGATACAATGCCCGCGCTAATGACAGTGATTATTCCCAACGACCACGGGGCAGAAGAGCGCCCCGAGGCAGGCTACCCTTTCCGCGAAAGTTACATGGCCGACAATGACCTGGCTGTTGGCAGAATCGTTGAGTTCCTTTCGCACACGCCTTACTGGGAAAATATGCTTATTGTAATTACCGAGGACGATGCCCAAAACGGCGTTGACCATGTTGATGCACACCGCAGTATTTTAATGTTGATTTCGCCGTGGGTTAAAAAGGATTATGTGAGCCACGTACATTACAGTTTCGGCAGTATTTTTAAAACATTCTGGAATATTCTGGGGTTGCCCTATCTGAACCAGTACGATGCAGGCGCTACCGATATGTCCGATTTCTTTACCGAGACACCCGATTTTACAGCATACCGAGCAGTTCCGGTTGACCCAAGAATTTTTGAACCACAAAAAGCGCTCGACCCGTTTGATGAAAATTTCGACTGGAAAGCGCTGAATGAGTCGCCTGTAATGGACAATAAGGAAGACATGATAAACGAAAGCAAGGAAAAAGACGAATTCAGGCTGGAAAACAGAGAAAAAGAAAAATAACCACTTTTAGTTTGACAATACCTAGGTTAAATAGAAAATTTTTACCTTTCAGCCCGTTTATTTATAAATAACAACTATGCAAATATTGCAGCCACAAGGTATTGTTCGCTATTTTAGCAAGTTTCTTTTAACAGCTGCGGTTTTTTTAAACTTTTACAGTTTAACATCAGCGCAGGGTTTTCTCCACCGCAACGGCCGGTATATTTACGACGGTTCAGGGAAGGAAGTGATTTTGCGGGGAATTGGCACCGCAAACTGGATGCTCCAGGAAGGTTATATGATGCAGACTTCGGACGTGGCGCCAACACAACACCAGTTCAGGGCAAAACTCGAAAGCACAATTGGCAAGGCAAAAACCGACAGTTTTTACACAGTCTGGCTCGATTCTCATTTCCGAAGGATTGACGTTGATTCGCTGAAATCCTGGGGTTTTAACAGTGTGCGGGTGGCCATGCATTACAAATGGTTTACCCCGCCAATTGAAGATGAACCTGTTTCAGGGCAAATCACCTGGCTCGAAAAAGGTTTTACAATGATTGACTCGCTACTCGACTGGTGCAGCGATAACCAGATGTACCTGATACTCGACTTGCACGGGGCGCCCGGCGGACAGGGAAAAGATGCCGCCATTTCTGATTATGACAAAACAAAACCTTCATTATGGGAAAGCCAGGCCAACAAGGATAAAACTATTGCACTTTGGAAAAAACTGGCTGAAAGGTACAGCAACGAACCATGGATTGGAGGTTACGATTTGATAAATGAAACTAACTGGACTTTTCCAAACGGGAACAATCCTTTGTGGGATTTGCTGAAACAAATAACTGCAGCAATTCGCCAAGTTGACAAAAACCACCTTATTTTTATTGAAGGAAATGGATTTGCAAACAATTACGATGGATTACCGGCAATCTGGGACAATAATCTGGCAATCAGTTTTCATAAATACTGGAATTATAACACACAGGAATCCATTAATTTTGCCATAAACTTGCGAAATTCACGAAATGTTCCTATCTGGATGGGAGAAAGTGGAGAAAACTCAAATAACTGGTTTACAGGCTTAATTGAACTTCTCGAAAGAAACAGGATTGGCTGGTCGTGGTGGCCGGTTAAAAAACCCGGAATAAACAATCCGCTGAAAGTGACAGTAAATCCAGATTACACACGACTTATCAATTACTGGAAAGGAAGTGCTGCCAATCCCGGTGTTGATGCTGCTTTTCAGGCTGTTCTTCAGTTTGCCAAAAATCACCGGCTCGAAAACTGCAATTTTCAGAAAGATGTTGTGGATGCAATGATTAGACAGCCTTTCACCACTGAAACAATTCCTTATAAAAATTATAAAACCGGCGAACCTGTTTTTGCAGTCGATTACAATATGGGAAGAAATGGTTATGCATATTTTGATAATGACACAGCCGATTTTCATGGCAGTACCGGCACTTTTACCAACTGGAACCAGGGATGGAGTTACAGAAACGACGGAGTTGATATTGAAACCTGCACAGATACTGATCCAAATAAGGGATATAATGTGGGCTGGACAGGAAACGGGGAATGGATGGAATACTCGGTTGAAGTGGATTCAACAGCTGGTTACACTTTAAGTGTGCGTTCTGCTTCCGGTTCAGGTGGCTCGAAAGTGCGGCTTGAAGTTAATGGTTCGTCGGTATCGTCTGTTTTGAATTTACCCGGAACTTCAGGTTGGCAAAAATGGCAAACATCAACATTTTCAGGTGTCATACTTTCAAAAGGAACTCAAAAAGTCAGGTTTATTTTTGACCAGGGAGGTTCAAACCTGAATTATTTTAAATTTTCAAATCCGGTTAGAACGGATAGTTTAAACTTTACTTATTTATATTCTGAAACTTCAACCAATGGGCAAAACATCAGCTTACAACTGAACAAACCGGTTACAACAAGCAGCAATGCATTAATACCGGCTGATTTTAAAGTTACAATCAATAACAATCCGGTTTTGGTGAATTCGATTCTGATTTCAGGTAATCAACATGTTTTAACTCTGCAGCTTGCTGAAAAATTATTTTATGGCGGAATCATCAGGTTGTCGTACAGCGGAAATTCAGTTGGGAGCAATAATCAGTCATTAACCGAATTTACCAATGCAATTGTTGTCAATAAATTACCGGTTCGTTACAATCTTCCGGGCCGGATTCAATCCGAAAATTTCAACTTTAATAATGGTATGGTTTCCGAAACCTGCACCGATACCGGCGGTGGTTTAAATATGGGATATGCCAATCCGGGCGATTACCTCGATTACCTGGTTTATGTACCATCAGCAGGGAATTACAAATTTAATTTCAGGGTTGCATCAGAACGTTCATTGAGTGAGATAATTATTCGTATTGGAGAAGGGAGCTCATTTACCGCAATTGATACAGTTACAATTACAGGTACAGGCGGCTGGCAAACATGGAAAACTGTTTCATCAACCGCACTTCTTCCCGAAGGAAGATATACTTTGAGGATGTTTGTCAAATCGGGTGAGTTTAATATCAACTGGTTCGAAACGGCAAAAGCGCCTGTTACGGGAATTGAAACGGAAATTGAAAATGGTTTCAGAATGTATCCAAATCCGGCAAGCAACAGAGTTACAATAGAAACAGGAGGAATAGGGCCTGGCGAAAAAATAATTAATTTTTACAATCCTGGCGGGCAAATTGTAAAAACCATAAAATATGCTGAAAATGGGTCTTTGGAAATTGATATTGCAGACCTCATTAAAGGAGTCTATTTTGTTGAAATTAAAACAATGGGAAATATATTAAATACTAAAATGATAATTTGGTGAGGTTGAAAACGTTTTTACATTACAACCTTTATTCAGTCTTTCACTTTTAATCAAAAATTAAAGCCGCTTTAACGACAATAAGTCCAAAAACTTTTTCAAATTATTATTTTCACTATGTATCCACTTTTTTTGGATATAATTAAATGAACTTATCTTTCACAATTAATTTGAATTTTTACTAATCCTGACAAAATGAATTTACCAATATTTAGAAAATGATTTTAAGTATTAAATTATTAACATGTTACAATCTATAAATAAAAAATCTCATTTTCAAATATTAAAATTGCTTCTTGTTGTATTTTTAACTAATTGAAAATCAGAATATTCTTAAAAAGCGTTAAAAATATTAAAAAAACGATTATTGAACTTTCAATAAAAAACATACTTTTGAGTTTTAGAAAAACATTAGTTATGAAGAAACCAATAAAATTTATCCTGTTAGCTGTGTTGGCTATTGGGATATTCGGGATTACAGGTTGCGAAGATCATCAGGAAAGATATGAAACACCGCCATGGTTAGGAGGTTCAAGTATTGAAACCCTTCAGGAAAGGGGAAATTATAAAACATTCCTCGCTTTGATGGAAAAGGCAAATTACACAGAACCAATTTCAAAACAATTATTCACTCTTTTTGTACCAGACGATGCAGCATTCGAAGCCTATTTCAAATCTATTGGAAAGAAAGGAGTTGAAGATTTAACCAAAGACGAGGCTGTTTCCTTATTTGCACTGCATGTATTGCGTAATCCGCGTTCGCGTTTTCAGCTAATTTACGAATGGGCCTGGTCTGAATTACAGGGGCCAAAAGGCGAGTATGCTTCTTTGTTTCACCGCAAACCAACACCTGCAACTTCAATTCCATATCCCGAAGTTGTAAAATATTCACCTCCCCAGTTGGTTGGCCGGGAATTGCTGATGTACACTGGTGAAAAAAATGTCCCTCTGTTTACGGAAGAATGGTTTTCTGATTACGGTGGCGATGTAAACGGTTCCGATTATTTATTTATGTACCCTGGAAGTACATGGAAGAAAAATTACACTCCCAATTTAAAGGGAATGAACTGGCATAATGCCCAGATAATTCCTAACCCAAAAATTCCGGATGAACTTGAAGTTCGAACAGCCAGCGGTTTTATCTATTTTATCGACAGGGTTGTTCCCATTATGCCGAGTATTGAGGAGTATATGAGGCAAAATTTAAATAAATACGGAGTTTACTACGACATACTTCAGCGTTTTGCACAATATGGCAATACCAAAATTGATGAACAAAAAAGGGTAATGTACAGAAAAAGTTACGACCTGATTTTTAACCTTGCAGAAGAAAGGGGGCCTTCTACAAATACTGCAGTCCCTCCTCAGAACATGTGGTCTGCTTTTTTACCCACAAACGACGTGATGCAAAAGTACCTTGATAATACCGTTCTAAAGTATTATCCTTCACTTGACAGTGTTCCAAGGGTTACACTTTATTATATTTTGCAAACCCAGCTTTCAGCAACTTTGGTTCTCATGTCGAAATTGCAAAAGGGATATTTCAATGCCTTCGGAGATGCGATGGATATTCCCAAATCGGATATAGCTTCAGGTTTTATGTGCAGTAACGGGGTTGTTTACGAGTCGAAAAAAGTACTTGAACCCAATGTATTTACCTGTGTTCCGGGATTGTTATTTATTGACAAGAATTATTCGACACTGCTTTTTGCACTGAATGCCGCAAATATGCTTGCCACGCTTTCAAATCCTGATGCACATGTTACACTATTAGCATCGACAAACAAACAACTCGAAGAATATGGAGTCAGGTATAACGCAACCAACGCAATAATCGAATTCAGAAGCCCTGCTGACGGAAAATGGAACCCGATGAGTACTACGGATTTAACCTATTTCGCACAAGATCAGATTTACAAAGGCAGATTGTCCGATTTTAGCGGAGAAGGTGGATACGTTGAACTGGCATCAGGAAATTTCCTGCGTTATTACAATAACCGGGTTGAAGCATCTGAAAATCAGTCTTCAGGAAAACCAGGCAGCGTAACACAAGTTATTGAAAACCAGAGAAACGGTTTTTTAATAAAAATCAACAGGCCCGTTCAATCAAGACAGGTTATTGGGCAATTTCTGACAACCGACACGGAAGTATCTGACTTTAACAGATTATTAGTTGCTACGGCTATGTTAGATACACGAGTCAGGGATCCCATAACCAAAGAAGTGATTCCAAATCTTAAATTTTTTGCAGGAGCGAAATACTGGACTGCTTTTATACCTACCAACGATGCCATGAAAAAAGCACGTGCCGAAGGATTTATTAAAATACCCGAGAATCCCACAGCTACATGGTACAGCAGGTTATCAACTGCCGGAAAAGATTCGGTAAACAGTTTTATTATGTACCATTTTGTAAAGGATGATGTGGTTTTCGATGATGGAAAATCGCAAAAGAAAATTTATAAAACCAACCGTACTTACAAAGATGTTGATGGTAAAACAACACTAAATCAAACAATTGCTATTTCCAATATTCCCGGGAACCTTTCTATTTATGATGCTTCAGAACAGGTAGTTTATTTGAAACATAACAAAACAAATATCCTTGTCAGAAAAGGTGTCTGCCACAAAATCGACAATGTTCTCAAATATTATAAGTAGTATAAAAAAAGTCTAACCAAATCCGATATGAAAAGAATTATATTACTTTCAGGGTTATTAATTTGTTTATTATCAAGCTTTAACAAAGCACAGGGACAATCGGCCATTATACGGGGTAAAATTATTGATTCTGTAACAAAAGAGACCCTGATGGCTGTTAATATTGTCGAAATTGATAAAAACGGCAGGTTCATCAGCGGAACAGTAACCGATATTAACGGTAATTATGTTTTAAAAGTATCAGATGTTAAAAACCAGGTACAGGTTTCTTTCATCGGCTATAAAAAACAAACTTTCTCAATCAATGACCGCACAACCATCGACATTGTACTCGAAACCGAAAGTGTTGCAGTTCAAGACGTTGTTGTAACAGGTGCAAAACTTGGTAACGATGGGATGACCAACGTGCGCGACAGGGCCACTGCCGTAACCCGGCTTGAACTGAAGGGATTGGAAAGTGTTATGTCAACCTCGGTGGAAGATATGCTCCAGGGTAGGTTAGGTAACGTTGATATTTCTTCTGTTTCAGGTGACCCTGGAGCAGGCCTGAACATCAGGATCCGTGGAACAGCCTCGCTGAATGCGCGCAACCAACCGCTAATTGTAATCAACGGCATTCCGTATGACGCCAACATTGATGACGCATTCGATTTTGCCAGTGCTGATATTGAAAAATTTGGTAACCTCATTGATGTTTCGCCTGAAGATATTGAATCAATTGAAGTTTTGAAAGATGCTGCATCAACTGCGGTTTGGGGTTCAAGGGCATCAAACGGGGTTTTGATGATAAAAACCAAACGCGGCACCAAATCGAAACCAATATTTGAATATACTTTTAAAGCAACCTCATCACACGAACCCGACCCCATTCCGATGCTCGACGGTGCAGGCTACGCAAGGCTGATTACAGAAGAACACTACAACGTCAATCGGAATGAATTTTACAGCCAGGAAATTGCATTCGATCCCGAATGGGAGGAATACCACAACTATTCTCAAAATACAAATTGGGTAAAAGAAATTACACAAACAGCCTTTACGCAGCAGCACGATTTTTCGGTGCGCGGCGGTGGCGATAAGTCGAGGTACAACATGTCAATGGGTTATTTTGACGAGGGGGGAACAACCATTGGCAATAATCTTGAAAAATTAAACCTTCGAAGTTCGCTCGATTATGACCTTTCATCCAAACTCCAGTTTAAATCCGATATCATGTTTACCCGTTATAACCAGGATAATACCTACGATGTTGAGGATCCGGAATTTGGCGGATGGAAAACAGTGAGGGCAGTTGCTTACCGGAAAATGCCAAATCTTTCGGTTTACGATTTGGATACATTGGGTAACAGCACAGGTGAGTACTTTACCCCGATTTCAACTTTACAGGGAACAGCCCGAAATAATTACAATCCGGTTGCATTTGTGAACCTTGGCAAACAAAAAAGATTTAAAGATAATGCAAGGGCATTGTTTAGCGCAAAATGGTCGATAACACCGCAAGTTACATGGAATGGTACGGTTACTCTTGACCTTTTCGACCAGAAAATATCGAAATTCCTGCCATATAAGGCTATAGGTTATAATTACACTGACGATATCACCAATAAAGCGGTAAACGAATTTTCAAAGAAAAGTTCAATTTTCACCATCAACCAGTTGGTTTACAGACCAGATTTTGGCCCCGACCATGATGTATTTTTTATGGGCCAGGTGGATACGGAAGAATCGCGCTCAAGATGGTACAAAACTGAATCAAGCAATTCCGCATCTCCGTTTATTACTGAACCCGTTAACGATAAGCACCTTGTATATTTTGGAGCCAGTTATACTGAATACCGGTCACTGGGGTTTTATGGCACCGGAAGTTATAAATGGAAAGATAAGTACAGTATCATGCTTGGCGCCAAATACGAAGGAAATTCTAAGTTCAGTGCTGAAAGCCGTTGGGGTTTGTTCCCCACTGTTGCAGGATTTTGGCGGTTATCCGGTGAAGAATTTATGAAAAACGCAAATTTTATTGACGACCTGAAAATAAGGTTAAGTTGGGGCCAAAGCGGAAACTCGCCAGCAGGAAATTATCTGTATTACAATACTTACAGGGCAGGTTCAAATTATTCATATATGGATATGCAGGGTGTACAACCCAGCGGAATAGAACTTACAAGTTTGCAATGGGAAACCATCGACCAGATTAATCCCGGACTTTCCTTTATAGGGTTAAACAGCCGGATGAACATTGAAATAGATTATTACCGCAAAAAAACACTTAACCTTTATCTTGAAAACTCCGGAATTCCGGACCACACCGGCTTCAGCAGCATTAACCGCAATGATGGGGAAATGGAAAACAGGGGATTTGAATTTTTGATAGATTACACTGCGGTCAGAAAAAAAGATTTTCAACTTAATTTCAACCTGAATATTTCGAGCAACGAGAACAGGGTTTTACGCCTGCCCGACAATTACAGTCTTGAATATGGCAACATGCTCGAAAATGGAAATTACAAAATCAGTATCACCCCGGGCGAACCGCTGGGAGGTTTTTTTGGTTATGAATACCTGGGAGTTTATGCTTCGGATGCCGATGCCATAGTGCGTGATAAAGACGGAAATCCAGTATATGGCCTCGATTCCGATGAACCGCTCTCAATGATTATGGGCGGTCCGTCAGGTTATGTATTTGAAGGCGGCGATGCAAAGTACAAAGACCAAAACTACGACGGAAAAATTGATGAACTCGATTTAATATACCTTGGCGATTTAAATCCAAAATTCATGGGAGGAACAGGTTTCCGTATTCAGTATAAAGGATTTATTCTAAACTCGTTCTTTTACTTTAAAGTTGGCCAGGAAATTATTAACCAGACCCGTATGGATACAGAAAAAATGTACAACTATGATAACCAGAGCCAGGCAACCAACTGGCGCTGGAGAAGAGAAGGCGATATAACCGATATGCCGCGTGCGCTGTACAACAAAGGTTTTAACTGGCTGGGGTCAGATCGTTTTGTTGAAGATGGTTCGCACATCAGGTTAAAATCGTTGTCGCTGAGTTATCTTGTTAAACCCGAAGTTTGCCGTAAATTAGGCGTTAGCGATATTAAATTTTTTGCTACCGGATATAATCTTTATACATGGACAAACTACTCCGGACAGGACCCGGACGTTGCCCCTCCGTCAAGGCCCGATTCTTTACCGAAGGATTACAGTAAAACTCCGCCAAGTAAAAAATACATGTTTGGATTAAACCTTATTTTCTAACCAGTAAAAAAATTCCGATGAAGAAATTCAATATAAATTTTACGGTAATAGTTGGTTCACTGTTTATTTTAATATCAACTATATCCTGCCAGGATTACCTGACAGTAGAACCCGAAAATGACCTGATAAAGGAAAAATTCTGGACAAAAACAGACGACGTAAACAGCGCTCTCGCGGCAACATACAACGCAATGCGCGGGGCAAGTCTAAAATCGTTGATTTTAGGCGAGGTTCGCGCCGATTTGGTACAATTTACCGGAGCCAGTTTTGCCGATTATGCCAAAATAGGTCAAAGTAACATCAGCCCGACAAATTCTGTGGTTAACTGGAAAGATTATTATACTGCCATAAACCTTGCCAATACGCTTATGTTTTATGACGATGAAGTTTTTGCAAAAGATAAAACCTTTACTCCTGAAATGAAAAATGCAATTGAAGCAGAAGCCCTTTTTATCCGTTCATTGGCTTATTTTTACCTCGTGCGTATTTGGAAAGATGTTCCGCTGGTACTTGAAGCTTCGGTTTCCGACACTACCGATCTTTACATTGCAAAAAGTACTGAAAAGGTAGTCCTTAAACAAATCATAAACGATTTGCTCAGGGCGAAAGATTTGGCATATACAACAAAATTTAGGGGAAGTAATTATTTTTACGGAAGAGCAAATAAATATTCAATAATGGCGCTGCTTGCCGATGTTTATCTCTGGAACGAGGAATACGCTAAATGCATTGAATATTGTGATGCAATTATTAATTCAGGCCTTTTTAACCTTGAGGGTAGCGAAACCTTTTTTAATATTTACTACCCCGGAAATTCGGCTGTGGAAAGCATTATTGAATTACAATATAACGATGCGCTCGATAACCAGGAAAATCCGTTGTATTACGAACTTGTTCCCATAACGGGTAATACAGGCGCACAAATAAATACAAAAAATGTAACACGGCTTCTTGACAGGGAAGACCTCCGTAATTTCCAGGGGAAAACCGCAATATGGAAATACCGGGGCAAAGACGCACTCGGGCTCGTTAACAGAGCGTTTACTGAAAGAGATGCCAATTGGAATATATACCGTTATTCCGATATTTTGCTGATGAAAGCGGAAGCCTGTATTGAATTAAACAGATTTGATGACGCCAATAACCTGATTAGGGAAACTCTGTTAAGGGCTGGGATGCCTTACGAGGAGAATTTCGACAAAACAACTTTAAGACAGGCGCTATTGGATGAAAAAGGCAGGGAATTTCTGCTCGAGGGAAAACGTTGGTTCGACCTTCTTCGGGCAGCTAAACGAAACAAATTTCAAAACAAAGATATTATTATAAATATGATTCTGTCTGGCGCTGATATTAAGCAACAGGCGATTTTAAAAACCAAGGTTTATGATACCCTAAGTTATTACCTCCCAATAGCGGAGCGTGAACTTATTTACAACCAGAATCTGGTACAAAATCCGTATTATGATCGTTAATAATTTAAAAGTCACTGATATGAAAAATATAATTTGGCATATATTAAAACAAGGCAGTAAAATCATAATATTGGCTGCAATTCTGGTCGGATGCAAAGACGACCCGGTTTTATGGAAGGTCAAGTCCACGCAACAGGTTATTACAGAATATGTTGAAAGCAATGAGAATTTCTCGGAATTCAGCAAAATACTGGAAAAAACAGGTTTGAACAGTCTGCTTGCAGTTCGAGGCCCGTTTACCTTGTTTCTCCCCTCTAATACCCAAATACAGGCCTATTATACAGAAAAGGGAGTTAAATCGTACACCGATTTCAGCGATGAGGCGCTTAAACAAATTGTGATGAACCACATCATTGGGGCCTATATTGAAACAGGCGACATTGGGTTGGGGGCAATTCGCGAGGTAAATGCAATTGGCGATTACATAGTAAGTGAATTTGAAGGAGCTGATATTATTCTGAATAAAAGAAGCAAAATTATCAAGAGAGATATTATCGCCTCAAATGGGGTGATTCATCATATCGACAAAGTTCTTGACCCGATATCAAAAAATGTTTTTCAGGTACTTGCAGATAATCCATCATTCTCGCTTTTCACTGAAGGATTGAGGCGAACAAAACTGAGTGACACCTTGCAAACCATTAATTTTCCGTTTGGGAAGAAAATTGCCCGTTCGCGGTTTACCATCCTTGCCATACCTGATTCAACATTTAAGAGACATGGAATAACGACCATCGACCAGTTGATAAAAAAATACACCAATGCCCCCGACAGTGTGACATATATTACAAACGGCTTTTACCGTTATATGGAATACCATTGCCTTGCCAATACATATTACCTTAACAATCTGGAAACCAAGCTTTATCCTATTCTATCGTATGACAACAGTGTATTAATGACAGTGGACACCGATTACAAAATAAACCTTGACCCATTAACAAATAAGTACACCAAATTTGTAATAGAACAATGTAATTTTCCGGGTAAAAATGGAACTGTTCATACGGTAGCCGGATTATTACCGGTAATACAGCCAACTCCCACCGCCTTGACCTGGGAGACAACCGACCATTTCGATATTAAACAGGGCGACTACTTTGGAAAATATTACGCCCGATGGTTCGACGGGCAGAATACATTCAGGGATATAAAATGGGAAGGTGATTACTTATTGTATTATTATAAAGACCATAATGCACCAACACAAATAAATTGGGACTGTCTTTCAATGAGTGGATGGTGGTGGGTTGAAGTAACAACCCCGAAAATTATGAAAGGCAAATATAAAATAACCTCTTATCAGTGGGGTGGAACTGATTACGATGTTTATATTGATGGAATTAATACTGCGCTTATTAAAGGCTCAGATCCTACGCCTGGCACAACCTGGGCTGAAGTGGACTGGCAGAAAACCGAAAAACACAAAATTAAAATAGTCACAAAAAGCCCAGGATTGCTTTTTTGGGATTACATTGTTTTTACTCCTATTAAATAATTCAATACCTGTTAAATAATTTAATACAGTTTTGAAATGACAAAAAAACATTTATACCCGACCTGTTTGTTCCTTATAACTATGTTTTTGGCCATTGGCACACCTCAAATCCTTTCGGCTCAAACATCCGGAGTATCTGTAAAAGGAACTGTCACAGAATCTGGCACCGGATTACCTTTAAAACAGGTATCTGTCTCAGTATCGGCAACCGGAAAGTCAACCGGTACTGATGAAAATGGAACATTTACAATTGAAGTACCAAATCTGGAAGCCGAAATTATCTATAATCTTCCCGGGTATATTGTAAGAAACATATATCTGAATGGAAGGACGGAAGTTAATGTAACTTTGGTATCTGAAAATTTCGGATCGTTCGACAATTCGTTTAACAGTCCAAATGGCTCCATAGCAGTTAAAGATGCCGTTTATTCAGTTACTTCGCTTTCTGCAAATGAATTGAAACAAGATAAAATCACCTCTTTCGACAAGGTATTTCAGGGAAAAGTTCCCGGAATGTCGGTAATAAACCAATCAGGGATGCCTGGTTCAAGAACTTATATGACTTTGCGCGGAAATTCTTCGTTGTATGCAAACTCTGAACCTTTGCTCATCATTGACGGAATGATCCACGATTATTCTTACGCCAGCGTTAGCCTCATGGATGGATTTGCCTTAAATCCGATGGATGTGGTTGATATAGATGATATATCTGATATTTCAGTTATTAAAGACGGGTTGTCGTATCTTGGCGCTGCAGGCTCCAATGGGGTGATTAATGTAAATACTGAACAAAAAGCTGAAACAAGTACGGTAATGAAATTTTCTGCCTATGGCGGTGTGACAATGGCTCCTAAAAAACTTGATTTACTCGATGCTTCACAGTTTAAAAATTATTTCACCGACATGTTGACTTCTCAGGGTTACAATTCAGGACAAATTAATAATATGTATCCCTGGTTAAACGGAGGTACCTCTTCAAAGGATTATTATAAATACAACAACAGAACCGATTGGCAGGATGAAATTTATTCCCCCTCAGCCGTTTCAAAATTCCACTTCTTCCTGAAAGGGGGAGATGAAATTGCCACATACAACATTTCAACAGGTTATCTGTCGCATAAAGGTATTTACGAAAACTCAAGATATACACGCTACAATTTGCGTATTAACGGTAAAATCAATATCACCGATAAATTTTCAATTATACCCAATGCCAAGTTATCACTGACCGACAGCGAACTGGCCAATCACGGCCCAAGCGAATGGAAAAACCCGGTGTTGGCAACAGCTTTAAAACCTTCGATAATGGCGCCTTATGCCAGAGATGCTGCAACCGGGACAACACTTGACTATCTGGATGATGTAGGTAATATTTTTATGGTGAGTAATCCTGCAGCTATCACAAAAAATGCAAAAGGACAAAACCGAAATTATCATTTCCTGGCGTCAGTAACAGCAAATTACCGTTTTAATGAACATTTCAACATATCAACACTGGTTGGTATTAATTTCAACAATTCGAGAGAGAACATATTCCTGCCCGATTTGGGAATGGTACAGGTGGATTCAGCCTATAACAGCCCGGGCGATTTCGTGTATGAATTCCGTTCAACCCAGAACCATACAACCTTCACCTACACAAATAAAACTGTTTCAGGACACTCATTAGTGGCCAATGCAGGATTAAGGTATATGCAAAATACATATAAACATAATCTGAGTTTGGACCTGAATACTCCTTCAGACGACTTTAAAAGTTTGGGACAGGGTTCGCAATTCAGTTTTCTCCGTTCAACCGCAGGCGATAACCGCGAATTAAAATGGGTTTCATTTTATGGCGATGTAAATTATAATTACAGAAATAAGTACTTTATGAATGCAAATGTTGCATACGACGGGAATTCGGCAACAAACGACAACAACAGGTACAATGTTTATCCTTCAGTGGGTGTGGCATGGCGATTATCATCTGAAAATTTTATGAATGAATCGGGATGGATTGAAGATCTGAAACTGAGGGCCTCATACTCACAGACAGGAAACATGTTCAGCACAATATATGATTATTCAAAGCTGTATTATATCGACCGCAGAATGAATGGTACCGGGGTGCTGACACGTGAAGTTATACCAAATGAAGACCTCGAA
>JBBIVS010000024.1:0-5529 GCA_037439605.1 Draconibacterium sp.
AATTTTACAGGGCTTCCCGATTTTTATACATTTTATTTTGCGGAGTTAAGGTAATTCTTAAACAAAAAGTAGAAATACTTTGAAAAAAAAATTATATAAAATGAAACAAAATAAAATGGATGAAAAATTTTTTAAAGATTTAGTCATAAATGTTGATGGAACTAATATGACTTTTTTTGAGTGGTTAATCATGGAAGATGATCTTTTAGATCATATTGATAAAATTGGCGATGAAACCTTTGAAGCATATTTTGAATTGCCTACAATGCAGCAAATGGTTGGGATTAAATTTGGTATTGATAAAAAAGATTTTGAAGATGAGAGTATTACAACGATGTGGTTAAAAGGACCAAATCAACGTAAGAAATACGGTGGTTCGGATATGGAAAGTATTATGCATATCAACCCAATAATAAAGTTTATGAAAAAAAGAGGGTTCTTTAAAAGTTCTCCACAGAATTTACCTCAGGATATTCAAAAGGAAGTTGACGGAATCATAGGGAAATATACAAATTCAAGTGATGAAAATTCTACCAGCACTACCTTTGTGATGAAATCTGATGATACCGCAACTTGGTTAAAATACATTCACAAAGAGGATCCCAGAAAGAACGGTTTCTTTGAAGAAATGAAAAAACGTTGTAAAACTCAAAATTATGTTTGCATCATAAATTTTATTAATTCTCAAATGGTGATTGAAAAAGGTAATGCAGATATTTTAATTGTAGAAATAGAAACCAAAGATTACAAGAGAGTTAAATCATTTGAAAAGGTTGGAACTGCTTTTATTGAAACATTTAAATTTGGCAATCTAAATTTATTAGGAGGTATCCCTTCCGTGTTCTAATCTCATTGGGGTTAATTCCTCGCTGCTTGCAGCGGATTAAAGAAATTATTCCTCTGAGATACCCCGTCTGCTTGCAGCGGGGTAATTCATTTGTTATTGAAAAGTCAAGCATATTATCATATAGATAAGCTTACTACAACAGTGCACTTTTCTTTATAAAATAAATGATTTAAGGTAGGCTCGTGTACTAATATTCCTCATATAAGGGTAATATTTTTTAAAAACATATACATATCTAACCGGAATTCAGAAATATTTAGCAAAAACAGTTCTTTTTGAACAGAAATTTTTGATAATTTGATGAAAAATCAAAACAAAAAAGTGGCCACAGAAAAACCAGCCAGGTTTTTTGTAATTATCCTAAATTGCATCTTTATCATTGGTGTTTGATTTAACAACATTTTTCTCAAGAAGAAAAAAATAGAATGTTTACGATACCGTTTGTATTTTAGACTGTAATGCTAATTAATTACGCCTTTCCCTCCGCCATTTGCGGGGTTCTCCATATTTTTGCGTAATTATTTAATGAAGCTAAAACAGTAACGAATGTGTATTGCTTATTATATGAGGACAAGCCATTATTTGCAAAACATCGCAACACAAGTCGATAAAATAGAACCAGGATGGAAGGTTTATGAAGACCGGGGTGTAACTGGTCGATTACCCTTTGAAGACCGACCAGCCGGTAAACGGTTGTTGGATGATGTAAAAAAAGGAATAATTACTGAAGTAAAAGTTTTAAGAATTGACAGGCTTGGACGCTCAGTCCAAAATATTTTAGAAACCATAAATACGATACATCAATATAATGTACCTATTAATTCTATAAATGAGGGTGTAACAACTCTTGATTCACAGGGAAAACAAACACCCGTTACAGGTTTGTTGGTAAACGTACTATCCAGCTTGAGTGAGTTTTTTTATCATCAAAATAGAGAGAAAATACTTAATGGAATTGAACGAGCGAAGCTTGATGGTAATAAATATCTTGGGAGAAAGCCTGGAAGCAATGAGGCTATCAGTAAATTCAAATCAAAACCCCAAACCCAAAAAATAAAAGAACTATTGGAACAAAATGTTGGGATCCGACCGATTTGTCGCATATTAGAATGTTCTCCTAATCTTGTCTATAAAGTTAAGGATACCTTCATACTGTAAATGGTTTTTAACTTAGCAAAGTCCTTCCTCTTTTTGTTTTTCTTCAAATTGACTCAGTTTCGTAAAAAATAATGGACAAGTTCTGTTATTAACATCACTTAAAAAGCAGCATTAAATTCTAATCCTTTTTAACCATAAAAAGTTGATAAGACAACCATTGTAGTATCATTTGAAGATAAAGTGTTTGTGTTCTGTATTTTCAATTTTCATTTTTAATGAATTTAAGTTTTCGTAGTTTTAGATTTCTTGATGTAATTAATTCATTGTGAAAATATTCATCTAACTCATTTTGGTTTAGATTGAAATCATACTTCATAGAATTTATCCAATAATTTCCATCCGCATAATAAATTTTGAATTCCAATAATTCGTCTTTTGAGATATTGTTAGGCACAGGAATTTCTCCAATAACCGGAAGTCCAAGTGTTAATAATCTTTCCTGAGCTTTATGTCTTCTTTTAATATGCTCTAAATCTGAAGTATTGAAAGATTTTTTGCACATTAATTTAGTGATTGGGTCTTTGGTATTTTTTTCTTTTTTCATATTTCTATATTTTAAATTATATAACTTATATACCGGAAAATGAAAAAAGACTTTAGAATATTTATGTTTTACAACATGTTTTTATATAGATTAATATCACTTATATAATCCGGCCGGAAGTTTTATCAGTCAATATGGTTTGTACTGATCTGACCAATTAAGTAATATGCAGTTGTTGTGGACATTAGAAAAGCACCATTATATACAGTGCTTATCCATAACTAATTAGTTTAGTCGAACTCGTTCGTTTTCAGGTTTTTTTAGCCCGGTTGTCTCAAAAGAACGGCCCAAAATTCCTCCGGTATATAAGCAAAAGTAGCTAAGCTATACTATAAAAAATAATCTCACTTGAAAGCTTGATTAAACCTTTTCAAGAATTTCATCTATATAAATCAAAAAGAGTGAATTAAATGAAGCAAAAGTTGCTTCGATAATTTTTAAAAAAAAAATAAGAATATGACATTTAAAGAATGGTTGAAAAACAACCCGCAAGATTTAAATATATCTGAAATAGATTGCAGCTCATCGAAGCTAACTGATTTAAATGGTTTAGAACAATTTACTGAATTAACTAAACTGAACTGTAGAGGGAATGATCTAAAAGAATTACCCGACCTTCTAAACATTATAGAACTGAATTGTGAAGAAAACCAATTAAAGAAATTGCCTTTACTGTCGGAGTGTAAGATTCTAATTTGTGGACACAATAAATTAATGTTGCTACCAGAATTACCGGTGTGTAAATGGCTGGAATGTTCAAATAACAAATTAAACAAATTACCTGAATTACCGGCATGTGAATGTCTGGATTGTTCATTTAACAAATTAAACAAATTACCTGAATTACCGGCATGTGAATGGCTGAACTGTAGCTTTACCGAATTAATCGAATTACCTGAATTACTGGTATGTAAATGGCTGAATTGTTATATGAACGAAATACCTGAATTACCTGAATTACCGGTATGTGTATGGCTGGAAGATAATTTTAATTATGCTGAAGAAGAATATGATAAACATTACAAAAAGGTTGAAAGGAAGAAAAAACTATACAGGTTAAAAAAGTTGGTTACAGTGGGTCTGCTAAATTAAATGTATCATCGGATCTGTTCAATTAACCGTTAAAACAGTTTCACTATCGCCTTTATTAGTTTAAATAGTTATTTCTAATTTTATTTTTTAAACTAACCGGTATTTCATTAAATGGCGCAACCAACGTGCGCCATTTCTTATTTTTTTAAAAACTTGTCTTTTTTTATTTATATATAGAATAAAATAATGAAGGCTAATGATTAAATTTAATGAATTCAGGAGCACCGGTACAAAAAGACAGAGGCGATTGAAAAAGCAGAAAAACAATGACATAGACCGCCGGAAAAAAGAAATCAAAAAGAAAATGAACGTATATGTGAACGGGTCCAGTGCTTTTTCACAAGATGTAGGAGGTGTCTTTGAAAATAAACAACCGGAAATGGAAGTGAAGTTGACGCCGGAATGGATAATCGACAAATTTTCAATAACCCGGGGCGCTGATGGCCAAGGAAATATAATCTTCTATGCGGATGATAATAGTCTTCCTTGGATTCAACTCTCAATAATTACGCTTGGCATAGATTATTTAAAAGACGAGATTGTGATTGATGCTGAGAATAATAAAATTGTGACAAGTTTTGAATTCTTATTGGATGATATAAAGTATAAATGTCCGCTATTGTATCAAGAGATGTATGATCTAAATTTAAAGGAGTATATTCACCAGTAATTAAATTGAAATTGCCTCTGTTAATAAAATAATTGATTGTATTTTCCTTATATTGCCAATCCCCACAAATCATTCGAAAAAAAAAACAATCGCTAAAATTTGTAATACAATTATTTAGTACCAACAGGTACTCAAAAAATAATTGAAATGAGTTGTACAAAATAAAAAGTGAAAATGATGAACCATATGAATGGTCACTTACTGAGGAAGAGATTAAATCTGTTAAAGGTTTCGAAAATGCAAGTGTTGAAGAAGTTGAATTAATTAAACATACATTAACCTTATTAAGTCTTGCACTATTCGAAAACGAATTAAAAAATAAATAGGAGATATGGATAATCACAATTTGATTGCGTTTCAGCCTTTTATTAAAATAAAGACTGAAGAAAAGAAAAAAGTAAATAAGAGAATTATTGGATACACTCGCGTCAGCTCAAAAGATCAGCTAACAAATTTTAGTATAGATGAGCAAAAAAAAGAGATAAAGGATTTCGCTGAAAAAAATAATTATGTGGTGGAAGATATTCTTGGAGGGACCTATGAAAGTGCAAGTGGAGACTTTACTCGTAAAGAATTTAAAAGACTTTATGATGAAATAAAGAAAAGCAAGGATCGCCCTTATGCAATTGCTATCAAGTTTATTAATAGATTCTCAAGAACTGGGGCAAGCGCAATAACCATTGTTGATGAGCTGGTGGAAAAACTCAATGTTCATTTGATTGAGACATCAAGTGGTTTAAACACCGAGAATCTGAATGATAGAGCAAAAATCTATCATAAACTATTGGAAGCCATGGAGGAAAACCAAAAAAGGTTGGAACAGACTATACCTGGAATGAAAGCTAAACTGAAGGCGGGAGATTGGCTTGGGAACGCACCATTTGGTTATACATTATATGGTCCAAGAACCAAGGACTTTTCAAGGAGAAGAGAAACACAAGAGTTGGTAATTAACGATGATGGTGAGTTATTAAAAAAGGCGTGGCAGTGGAAATTGCAGAGTGAAAGAGATTGCGTTATACTGGAAAAGTTAGAGTCACTGGGTTTACATTTAAATAAGCAACGGTTAAGTGACATGTGGAGGAAACCTGTTTATTGTGGTATTATTGTCAATAAACTAATTGATAAACCGGTAATTGGAAATTGGGAACCCATCGTATCACCGGAAGATTTTCTAAAAATTAATTTACACCAAATAAAAAAGAAAATGATAGAATT
>JBBIVS010000024.1:5539-10795 GCA_037439605.1 Draconibacterium sp.
AGCCCAAGGAGCTATATATAAAACCAATTCGATAAATGACGATAGACCATTAGCACGATTTGTGCTTTGTGAAAAATGTAATACTCAGCTTACCGGTTATATTAATAAAAAAAAGGGAGTTCACTATTACAAATGCAACATATGTAATGCAAATTTCAATGCGAAAACAACTGTACGCTCTGTTAATACTGGGCTAAATGATAGCTTTAAACAATTTCTTGGTGGCATTGAACTTAAAGAAGACTATGTAGAACATTTTAAGATGCAGATAGTGAAGATCTTTAATTATATGAATGCCGAAACATTAGAACTTCAAAAAACTCAAAATAGAAGAGAAAATGAACTTAATGATAGGTTGGACAAACTTCAAAGACGTTATGCCTACGGTGATTTGGAGAGGGATTTATATTTAAAATTCAAATTAGAAATAGAAAAAGAATTAGCTGAAATTGCCGTTAAATATAACAACGTGAATAATGACTTATCTAACCATTTAAAGTACATGAATAATGTTGCTCTTGCCTCCAAGAACCTTAGTAAACATTGGACATTGGGTGATTATTCTGTTAAAGATAAAATACAAAGAGCAGTATTCCCAGAGGGAGTAGTCATCAATCCCGATAAAAGAGAATATCTAACCAAAAATATAAACTCAATGATGCGAATAATACCAGTAAAATCAAGGGATTCGGAGAGTTTAGACATAAAAAAAGCCGGTGAAAACACCGGCTTGTCCTGTCAAGTAGCGGGGACCGGACTTGAACCGATGACCTTTGGGTTATGAGCCCAACGAGCTGCCAACTGCTCCACCCCGCAATATATTGTCTATTTCAATGAAATTTCTCTTCTAACGGGTTGCAAATATAAACAGTTTTCTGTAAAAACCAAAAATTAATTTAACCTGTGCTTTTGAAATTTTCCATCATTAATAAACAATGTTGGTGAAATCGTTTTTAATGGATTTTTTCTAAATTTAACACCTTTTAAAACCAACTTAAATCTGAGTAATCATTTAAGTCAAAAATAAATCATATAAAATTAAAAGAACAAAAAGATGAAAAATCAGTCACGGAGGAATTTCTTAAAGAATACGGCGGCAGCCACCGCTGTTATTTCTATCCCGAGTATTATTCCAGCTCATGCTTTTGGTGCCAACGATCGCATTAATGCTGCGGTTCTGGGTATTAATGGCCGCGGTAAAAGTCATATTTCGAGTTTAATGGTGCAGGACAATGTGGCCATTACGCATTTCTGCGACCCCGACATGAATGTACTTAAAGAACGTCAAAAGGACTTTAAGGCAAAGTACAGCAAGGAAGTTGCACTTGAGCAAGACTTGCGCCGCATTTACGACAACAAGGATATTGATGTTGTTAGCATTGCCACGCCTAACCACTGGCATTCGCTTGCGGTAATCTGGGCCTGTCAGGCCGGAAAAGATTGTTATGTTGAAAAACCGGGCTCACACAATATTTACGAAGGACGTAAAATGGTGGAAGCAGCGCAGAAATATGACAGAATTGTTCAGCACGGCGTTCAGTTGCGCAGCTCGCCATCGGTGCGCGAAGCTGTTAAAATGTTGCACGATGGTTACATCGGGAGGGTTTATATGTCGCGCGGGTTGGTTTTCCGCTGGAGGCCCGATATTGGGAACAAAGGCTTTGAACCCGTACCCGATGGGCTGAATTATGATTTGTGGGCAGGTCCGGCGGCAAAAAGGCCATTCAGCAGGAACATTGTACATTACAACTGGCACTGGACTTTTGAATACGGTAACGGCGATGTGGGCAACCAGGGAATTCACGAAACCGACCTTTGCATGTGGGGCTTGAACGTAGGTTTGCCAACAAAAATTACATCGATGGGTGGAAAATTTCTTTTCAACGATGCAAAGGAAACTCCGGAAGTTCTTACCTCGATTTACCATTATCCCGAAGAGGATAAAATTATCCAGTTTGAAGTTCGACCATGGTGCACAAATACCGAAGAAGGCGTTACAGTTGGTAATATTTTCTATGGTGAAAAAGGAATTCTTGTGGTTGACGGATACGATAAATACCAGTTTTACATGGGACAGAAACGTGAAAAAGACAAAGGTGGCAATGATGGTTCAATTGCCCAAACTGAGATGGCCCGTGGCGATGGCGGTACCGACGGGCATTTCAAAAACTGGATTCAGGCTGTTCGTGCACACGACAAAACCATTCTGAACGGCCCGGTTGAAACTGCTCATCTCTCTTCGGGATTGGCTCACCTCGGTAATATTGCGTACCGAATGGGCAGGGTTTTAACATTCGATCCGGCTTCAGAAAAATTCGTAAACGATCCGGATGCTGACAAATTGCTCACGCGGAATTACCGGGCTCCCTTCGTTGTTCCGGAAAATGTGTAATAATTGAAAAATGCGACATTAAAAATGCCCCGGAAACGGGGCATTTTTAATTTTGTGCCTCTTAAACCTGCTATTCCAGTCACAAATCCTTTGGAAATTTCCTGACGAACCGTATTCAATATTGTTGCGATATTCTTTTCCAACTTAAAAAACCAGCCAAAGTACAATGCAGAACAAACATTATAACTACTCGATCTGATTAGTTACATACCTTTCAGAATCTCTCTGGCAATCAGCACACCGTTAACAGACGCCTGCATTAATCCACGCGTTATTCCGGCACCATCGCCGCCAACATAAAGGTTTTTAATGGTGTCAGTTTGAAAACCCTTGTTCACTTTTATTTTGTTTGAATAGAATTTCACTTCAACGCCGTAAAGCAAAGTTTCATCACTGGCCAAACCCGGGCTTACTTTATCGAGCGCCTGAATCATTTCAATAATATCGGTCATAATCCTGTAAGGAAGAACCAGGCTGAGGTCACCCGGAACGGCATCTTTTAAAGTCGGGATGATGTTATTTCTGAATAATCGTTCGGGTGTTGTTCTCCTGCCCCGTATTAAATCGCCAAACCGTTGCACCAGAATTTTGTGTTGTGTTAACATATTTGCCATGTCGGCCACATGCCGGCCAAATTCGATGGGCGCGTTAAAAGGCTCAGTAAATTTCTGCGAAACCAAAAGCGCAAAATTGGTATTGCTGCTTTTAAGATCCTTATAACTGTGACCGTTTACAACTGCAAGATTTTTGTCGTAATATTCCGATGACACAAAACCACCAGGATTGGAGCAAAAAGTACGTACTTTATCATCGAAAGTTTTAGTATAGTGAACCAGTTTTGCCTCGTAAAAATTTTCGTTGATTTCCTGCATAATTTCGTTACGGCATTCCACCCGGACCCCAATGTCAACAACTCCCACTTCGGTTTTAATCTGGTGGGTTTCGCATTTTTTCAGCAACCACTCCGAACCTTCCCTGCCAACTGTAACCACTACTTTATCAGCATAAAACATGTCGCCGTTAACCACTACTCCCTTAACAGAACTGTTATCGAAAATGAAATCGGTAACCGGTTTGCGAAACAACACTTCAACTCCTTTTTCAGTAATGTGATCGTACAATAATTTGTAGAGCATCTGAGTTTTTTCTGTCCCCAAATGCCGTACCGGACAATGAACCAAACGCAGGTTTGCCTCGATTGATTTTTTTTGAATTACGCGCATTGCAGGGGTGATTTCTTCTCCGTGAATTTTGGGTTCTCCGCCAAAATCGAGATATATTTTATCAGTATAATTAATCAAATCTGTAGTGGCTTCAACTCCAATGTAATCTGAAATTGTTCCTCCTACTTCATGTGAAAGCGATAGTTTGCCATCAGAATAAGCACCGGCGCCCGCCCATCCTGTTGTGATATTGCATGGGTTACAATGTACGCATACCCCTCCGTTGGTATGTTTCGGGCATTTTCGTTTGTAAATATCGTTGCCCTTTTCGAGCATCATAATCTTAATTTCCGGTTTGTTTTTTACCAACTCATAAGCAGTAAAAATGCCGGCAGGACCGGCACCAACTATAATAACATCGTATGTTTTATTCATGATTTAAATTATTGGTTTCCCAATACGTAAAAGTACTATTTTTTGTATTGAATTTATTTTGCTGGTTTGTTTTTGTAATATTTTGCAATCGGAGATTTGACGGCTGCTTTATATCCCGTTGCACTTGATGATTCCATCATTATTCTGAACTCGCTGATGGGTTTTATCCCGGAAGTTAGACAGGAAGCCGGTAAAAACCTAAAAATCAGTTTATCATCCAGTACAGGTTGCTGCCTTTTAGTTCGAGATATTCAAAATCATACCTGTTGTAAATGAAATTTACAGGAATCAACTGAAAGTAATTTACATACTTATTATCCAGTTTTGCCGGGATCCATTTACCTTCGAGCGTTTTAAAGGCATTTGCCAGAATTGCACTTAGTTGCTGACTTACTCCTCTTACAATCTGAACCCCATCGATGGTACCGTCTTTTGTTACCACAAATCCAACTAAAACTTTACCCTGAACAGTTGACAAATCAAACTTATAATCTTTTATTACCTGAATAACATGTTTACGCAAAACACCCATTCCCGGCGCAAATTGCGGTTCTTCATCAACCGAGTAAAAAATATCGTCAACTAAAACATCTCCACTTGGCAACCAGTTCTGATTGAAATACAGTTCGTTGTTCTTGTATTGCGATATCGATTTTATTCTCCCGTAAGGATAGAATTCGGTTACTTCACCTTCCAGTAACAACGGAATTTTCGATTTGGTTTGTCCCTGACGTTTAATATTGTTATCAAGCCAATCGGTAAATTTATAGGTTCCATCATCCTGTTTTTCAAATTTCCTGGTTATCCGCCCCGAAAATTCATCCCCTTTCATCCTGATTTGATAATCGAAATCGTTTAAAATCTTAATTTTTTCAGTGTAAATCGGGAGCCATCCGGTTTCTGTGGCTTTAAAAGTTTTTACAATTATTTTCCTGTTCCCGCGATAATCAATTTTTTTCATGATATCTTGTTTTGTCAAATCCTTTAACTTACCATTCACACCAAAAAAATAAACTGTATCATTTTGGCTGAAAGCAGGTATTGAGAGTAAAATAATTGCAATTAAAATCAGGTATTTCATAGTTGTAAGTTGTTAAAATTCAATATCTAAAAAGTGAGTTCAAGTTGATTGTTTGTTAGTCTGAAAGATTTCCGGTGATATTTTGAAATTCCATATCTGGCAATGGCGCTGCGGTGCCTGGCAGTTGGGTAACCTTTGTTGGTTTTCCAGTCGAATTCCGGAAATTCAGAATGTATTTTTAACAT
>JBBIVS010000024.1:10805-14568 GCA_037439605.1 Draconibacterium sp.
CGCGGTAGGTTTTTGCCAGCACCGATGCAGCAGCAATTGAAAAAAATCGCCCGTCGCCTTTAATCATGCAGGAAAATGGTATATTGACCTGCGGTCTGAACCTGTTTCCGTCAATCAGCAAATGTTCGGGTTGAATTTTTAATCGCTGCACTGCCCTGTTCATTGCCAAAAATGATGCATTCAGAATATTCACTTCATCAATTTCTTCGCTCGAAACGGCTTCAACAGCCCATGACAAGGCCTCTTTTTCAATAATCGGGCGCAATTCAAACCGTTGTTTTTCAGTTAGCATTTTCGAATCGTTTAGTATTTCGTTTTCATAATCCGTAGGCAAAATTACCGCTGCTGCAAAAACCGGTCCTGCCAAACATCCGCGGCCAGCCTCGTCGCAACCGGCTTCCAAAACACCTTCTTTGAAATATGACAGTAACCGACTCATAAAATATCCATTTTTTTAGCGGTTAAAAACTGCTTCTCCCAATTTAAGCATTCTCGCATTATTTATTGCAACGCCTTTTTCACGCTCAGCCAAAGCAGGTGGGCAGTTTCGTCCCAGCTAAATTTGTTTTTCTGTTCAAAACCTTTTTCAATGAGTTCTTTTCGCAAATCTTTATCGTTTGCCAGTTTTTTCATAGCATCGGCAATCTGGTCAATTTTCATCGGATCGGCATAAACCACTGCATTACCTCCAACTTCCGGAATTGAAGTTGTATTCGAACAAATTACCGGTATGCCAGCGCTCATCGCCTCCACCACAGGAATGCCAAAGCCTTCAAAAAACGGAACAAAGGTCAAAGCCAGCGCTGCGCCAAAAATATCGTGCAGTTCATCGGTCGAAACCCTGCCAGTAAAAACAACATCGTTTTTAAACCGCATGTTATCGTACGTTTCAAAAATATCACCGGTTTTGTGCATTTCACCACCAACAACCATCAGTTTTATATTGTTTGTGGTTTCACTTTTAAAGTCGTCGAAAGCTTTCAGCAGCCCACTCACATTTTTGCGCGGATGCAGTGCTCCAACAAATAAAAAATATTCAGCGCCATCAGTATATTTTTTGCGGATCCTGGTTTTTTCCTTCTCTAAAAGTGGTTCAAAAATCTGGTTGATGCCATCGTAAACTACGTCAATTTTATCGTAATCGATTTTAAACGACCGCGCGATATCTTCTTTTGAATAGAACGAAACTGTGGCAATCCGCTTGGCAACCCGCGCAAATTTCGGGAAAAAGTAGTTGTAATATTTGGCAATCAGCCACGGCAAATCATCAGGCCGGTGAACAAAATTTATATCGTGAATGACCGCCAGTTGCGGCACTTTTGTGCGTAATGACAAATAACCGTCGGGCGACAAGAACAAATCGGCTTTGTATTTTTTCAGCACTTTAGGAATCTGAAAATCGAACCAGATATAAAACAATAACGGGTGTCTCGCCTGTGGGCCAATTACAACGGGTGTAACATTTTCGGCAAAAATAAAATCCTTATCATAAGGCCTGTCGAATATGAAGATAAATTCATGTTCCGGATGATTTTGGGTCATTCGTATCAATGTTTCAAAAGTAAACCAGCCAATTCCCTCCAGTTTCCCTTTCAGCAACAATCGTGTATTTACAGCAATCCTCATAATGATGGTGTAAAATAGAAATTATTTTCTGATATCTTTGCCCCAAAGTTAGAAGTAAATGAAGACTTCCGTTAAATATATCCTTCAAAAAATTCTGGGGCTGAAAACATACTTATATGTTTTTGCGCTTTTTGTAATTGTAAAATTACGATGGGACAAGAAGGAAAAGGACTTTTTTTACTTCCTGAATCTTATTCCTGATGACGGAATTATTCTCGATTTAGGCGCAAATATTGGAGTCACAAGTTATCACCTCGCAAAAAAATTACCCAAAAGCACAATTTTCTCTTTCGAACCATTAGCACTGAACATGGATACCCTGAAAAGGATAAAAAAGAGATTTAATTTGAAAAATGTAACCGAATACCAGGTTGCAGTTGGGGATAAACCCGGGACGCTTGAAATGGTGATGCCTGTAATAAACAATGTACCGATGCACGGCCTGAGTCACGTTATACACAAAGACAACACCGAATTTAACAGCGGGTTGAAGTATAAGGTACCGGTAATTTGTCTCGATGAATTTTCACCAATACTCGAACCCCAAAAAAAAATTACTGCACTGAAAATTGATGTCGAAAATTTTGAATATTTCGTTCTGAAGGGCGCTGAACGTATAATCACTGAAAACCAGCCTGTTATCTATTGTGAATTATGGGAGAATGAAAACAGAAAAAAATGTTTTGATTTTTTAAATAAACTGAATTATTCTGCGTTTATACTTCATAAAAATAAGTTGGTGGAGGTTGAAAAAACAACCGTGAAAAAACACAACTTCTTTTTTCTTCAGAAAGTAATAACTGATTGAACCAAAAGTTTTGAAACGCAAATTTGTTACCAATCTTATATTATTACTGTCCCTCAATCTCTTGATTAAGCCATTTTGGATTTTTGGAATAGACCGCACCGTGCAAAACATGGTTGGCGATGAAAGTTACGGGATGTATTTTGCATTGTTTAATTTCTCACTTCTGCTGAATATTCTGCTCGATGTCGGGATTACCAGTTTCAACAACAAAAACATTGCACAACACAACTTTCTGCTTAAAAAACATCTTTCGAACATTGTTGGGTTAAAATTTATGCTTGCCATTGTGTACAGCGTTTTCAGCCTGGTTGTGGCGGCAATTATCGGGTACAGTAAAATCCAGTTTCACTTGTTGTTTTTTCTCATTTTTAACCAGTTTCTTATTTCGTTTACCCTTTACTTACGGTCGAATATCAGTGCGCTGCACCTGTTCCGCACCGACAGTTTGTTGTCGGTTCTCGACCGCAGCCTCATGATTATACTTTGCAGTATTCTTTTGTTTCCCGGCTATTGCAGAAAACATTTTACCATCGAGTGGTTTGTGTACGCACAAACTGCGGCTTACGTGCTTACCTCGCTTATTACTTTTTTCATTGTTTTAAATAAGTCGGGTAAAATCAGTATTCAGTTTAATCCAAAATTTTACATCGTTTTTCTTCGGAAATCATATCCTTACGCGTTGCTGATTTTACTAATGGCGTTTTATAACCGGATTGACGGGGTTATGCTCGAACGTTTACTCCCCGAACCGATTGGAAAACAGCAAGCCGGAATTTATGCACAGTCATTCCGTTTGCTCGATGCCGTTTCGATGTTTGGAGTGATGGTGGCCGGATTGCTTTTGCCAATTTTCGCAAAAATGATTAAACACCGGGAACCGGTGGAACAAATGATAAAACTTTCATTTACTTTCTTGTTTGTAACAGCAGTTGTTGTTGCTGTTTCGAGTATTTTTTACAACTCAGAAATAATGGAAGTGCTTTATCACTCTAACACTGAGCACTCTTCTGAAATGCTTGGAATATTGATGACCGGATTTATAGGAATTGCAACTACTTATGTTTTTGGTACATTACTAACCGCCAAAGGAAGCATGAAACAGCTTAATATAATGGCTTTTGCCGGTATGCTAATCAATGTTTCGCTCAATCTTTTTTTAATTCCGCGTTATCAGGCTTTCGGTTCGGCTTATGCAAGTTTGGTTACCCAAATTGTTACTGCCGGGGCACAGGTTATTATGGCAATGACGATTTTCAAACTTAAACCCAATTACCTGTTTATTGCCAAACTACTTGCATTTGCAGTAACAGTGGTGGTTTTGGCTTTCAT
>JBBIVS010000025.1:0-1741 GCA_037439605.1 Draconibacterium sp.
AGTGATGGCTAAAAAAATTGAAGCTGCCGTTTCGCATGGAATCGACTGCTTTATTTTCGACTGGTACATTTACGAAGACGGCCCTTTTCTGAACCGTTGTATCGCCGAGGGATTTCTGAAAGCGCCAAACTGTGATTCGATTCAGTTTGCTTTGATGTGGGCCAATCACGATTGGGTTGATATTCACCCTTACACCCGCGGGGCAGAACAAAAACTGCTTTATCCCGGAAAAGTTTCGCCTGAACGGTTCGAAGAAATCGGTGACTTTGTCATTAAAAAATATTTCACAAAACCCAACTACTGGAAAATTGAAGGGAAACCCTATTTCTCCATTTACGACATAAAAAAATTTGTTGAAAGTTTTGGAAGCCTTGAAGCAACAAAAGCTGCAATGCAGCGAATGGATGAAAAAGCAATAAAAGCCGGATTGAAAGGAATCCACTGGAACCTTGTCGCCTGGGGAAATCCGATTTTGCCGGTTGAAAATGCACCTTCAAACACGCCCGAATTGATTAAAACACTTGGTTTTAACTCGGCAACTTCTTATGTCTGGATTCATCACACCCAATTACCTGAAACGCAAACCGATTACAACTGGGTTCGCGACCGCTATTTCGAACACTGGGAAAAGGCAAAAACAGAATATGAAGTTCCTTATTTCCCCAACGTTACAATGGGCTGGGATTCCAGTCCGCGCTGCGATTTAAATTCGGAATGGGCAAATGTGGGCTACCCGTTTATGAATACCATGAGGAACAATACACCTGAAAATTTTAAAACCGCGCTTCAGCTTACCAAAGAAAAGCTGCTGGCCGACCCAAACGGTCCGCGAATTCTGAATATCAACTGCTGGAACGAATGGACCGAAGGCAGCTACCTTGAACCAGATACAATTTCGGGGATGAAATATCTGGAGGCGGTGAGGGAGGTTTTCAGGTAAAGACAATGTATTAATGAGCAGTTTTATAAAAATATTCATTCATCTTAATTTGAATTTTAAATTCAATGATTTTTGGTTCTGCTATTCCTGTAAATTCCTTCCCTGCAAAAGATTTCTGTTAACTTTATCCCCTTAAAAAATGCTTTTTATGATTTCGTCCGAAAAACTCAACCACCTCAAATCCCAGCTCGATGGCGACCTTTTTGCCGACAATGTACAGCGTGTCCTCTACTCCACCGATGCCTCGCAGTACAAGGAAATACCGCTGGCTGTAACCCGCATGAAATCGAAGGAAGATATCAAAAAAATCATTGCTTTTGCACGCGAAAACGGAACTTCCATCATTCCTCGTGGCGCCGGTACTTCGCTGGCTGGTCAGGTTGTTGGTCCCGGAATTGTGGTTGACATTTCGAAATACATGAACAAAATCCTCGATTTTAACAAAGATGAAAAATGGGTAATTGTTGAACCGGGAGTTGTTCTGGCTGAATTAAACCTTTTTCTTGCAAAACACGGATTGCAATTTGGTCCCGAAACTTCAACCGCCAATCGCTGCGTAATTGGCGGAATGCTGGGTAACAACTCGTGCGGTTTGCATTCGCTGGTTTATGGCAGCGTGCGCGAACATATTCTGGAAGTGGATGCCATTCTTTCCGATGGTTCCGAAACCATCTTCAAAGCGCTTTCAAAAGAAGAATTTCAACAAAAACTGAACGGAAATCCATCCCAACTTGAAAAAGCAATTTATCAGAATATTTACGAAACACTTTCTAATACCGAAAATCAAAAGGAAATCCGCGA
>JBBIVS010000025.1:1761-14558 GCA_037439605.1 Draconibacterium sp.
TACCCGCCGCAACATGGGATATGCCATTGATGCCTTGCTTGATTCTGAAATATTTACAGAAGGAGGCGAACCTTTCAATTTTTGCAAATTACTGGCCGGTTCCGAAGGAACGCTGGCATTTTCACACCGCATAAAACTAAATGTAATTCCGCTGCCGCCCAAATACAAAGGTTTGGTTTGCGCCCATTTCGAGACACTGGAGGAATCGCTGCTGGGAAACCTGATTGCACTGAAACACAATCCAACGGCAGTTGAATTAATGGACGACCCTGTGATGCAAGCCGCCAAACAAAACATCGAACAAAATAAAAACCGCTTTTTTGTAAAAGGCGACCCGGGCGCTTTGCTGATGATTGAATTTTCGTTCGAAACTGAAAAAGAGCTGCACGAAACCGCAACTGCACTGGAAAATGACTTTCGAAAAGCCGGACTTGGATATCACTTTCCGCTGGTTACAGGCGCTGATAATATTAAAAGAGTTTGGGCGCTGCGAACTGCCGGACTCGGTTTGCTCGCGAACATTCCCGGCGATCGAAAGGGAGTGCCCGGTATTGAGGACACTGCAGTTTATCCCGAATATTTGCCCGATTATGTGGCCGATATTAAAAAGTTACTGGCCAGTTTAGGATTGAACAGTGTTTTTTACGCCCACATTGCAACCGGTGAAATCCATTTCCGTCCGCTCATCAATTTTAAAGACCCGACCGACGTTGAACTGTTTGAGAAACTGATGAACGGTGTGGCAATTCTTGTAAAAAAATACCGCGGCTCGATGAGCGGTGAGCACGGAGATGGCCGGGTCCGGGGCCATTTAATACCGTTTATGCTGGGAGAACACAATTATCAGCTTTTACGAAATTTAAAAAAGACATGGGATCCCGACAATATTTTCAATCCCGGTAAAATTGTGGATACACCGTCAATTACAGAAAGTTTGAGAGTGATTCCCGGAAAACAGACACCTGATTTTAAAACAGAATTTGATTTTTCGAACTACCGTGGTTATTTCCGTAGTATTGAGAAATGCAATGGCTCGGGCGACTGCCGCAAAAGCGAACTGGTTGGAGGTACAATGTGCCCCACTTTTATGGCAACACGCGACGAAGACAAATCGACCCGCGGACGTGCCAACATTTTGCGAGAGTTTTTATACAACAATGAAAAGGAAAAAGCTTTCGACCAGCAGGAAATTTACGACATTCTCGATTTGTGTATTTCGTGCAAAGCCTGCAAATCCGAATGCCCGTCGAATGTTGACATGGCCAAACTTAAAGCCGAATTCCTTCAGCAATATTACGATATTCATGGCATTCCAATGCGTTCGAAACTGGTGGCTTACCTGCCTCGGTTGAACCAATTGGCAGTTCTGGTGCGTCCGCTTTCCAACTTTATGATGAATACTTCGTTACTAAAAAAAGCGATTGGCTTTTCAACCAAAAGAAGCGTACCCAAACTCTCAAATATTACACTTAACCGATGGACTGGCAATGGAATTCCGCTTCCTCAGAATGAAATAAAAGGAAAGGTTTTCCTGTTTAACGATGAGTTTACCAATTACAATGAAAGCGAAATCGGGATAAAAGCAATTTTGCTGCTTACCAAACTGGGCTACGAAGTAAAAATTCCGGTTCACAAAGAAAGCGGACGAACTTTCCTTTCGAAAGGTTTGGTGCGGGCATCCAAAAAAATTGCCACTGAAAATGTAAATCTTTTAAAAGATATTATTTCTGAAAAAACACCTTTGATAGGAATTGAACCTTCAGCAGTCCTCGCTTTCCGAGATGAATACCCTGAACTGGTTGACAAAGATTTGCAACCGGCAGCCGCCGAATTAGGAAAAAACGCCCTGCTTTTTGAAGAGTTTATTGCGGCTGAAATCGATAAGGGAAACATCACTTCTGAACAATTTACCACCGAAGAAAAACAAATTCTGTTGCACGGCCACTGTCAGCAAAAGGCAATTGCATCAACCGAACCATCGAAAAAAATGCTTTCGCTGCCTAAAAATTATTTGGTAAAAGAAATCCCATCCGGATGCTGCGGAATGGCAGGTTCTTTTGGATATGAAAAAGAGCATTTCGATTTATCAATGAAAATAGGTGAAATGGTATTGTTCCCTGCCGTTCGTGGTGCAGAAGAAAAAGTAATTATTTCCGCACCCGGGACCTCCTGCCGCCACCATATTAAAGACGGAACCGGAAAAGTGGCCAAACACCCGGTGGAGGTGATGTATGAGGCGCTGGCCTGAATTTTAACTTATCCAAAGTTTGAAACTTTGGATAAGTTAATAGTAAGCTAATATTTTTGCAGCAACGTCAGCAGTTTTCGGTCAAGTTTTTGCCCGTGCCAGTCTTCGTACGGAATATCTTTGCGGCCTGAATTCAAAATTCCGAACGTGCCTTTAAACTCCCAAAGTGCGAAACCAATCCCATGTTCAGATAAAACACCGAGCACATCATCGAACCAGGCAAGAAAAACATTATGCGGGGTTTCGTTCCAGCAGCCACATTCGCCGCAATGCACTCCAACCCCTTTTTTCACGGCATCGAACCACGGTTCGTAAAATTTTTCGAGGCTGGCACGGTTAAATTCCCGACCGTCAATATTCCCCGGCCATACAGGTTTTGGAGCGTCATCGGGGTTTTTGAAAACCCACGGCGCACGGTAGTGAGAAATGTAATGAGGGAAATATCCACGGCAACTTTGGCCGATGGGCAAATCGAAAATCTCGGGAATCACATCGCTGCCAACATTATTTCCATCGGCAATGACCATGTGATTCGGATTGTGCGAACGAATGGTTTCAAGCGACTTTTTTGCAACCTCACGGTAAAGTTCACCGGGAATTGGCCCGCGGCGCGAGTGCTGGTCGTTCATATCTTCGCGTGTGCAAGGCTCGTTAACCAAATCGAAACTGATTTGTTTGGGTGTTTTCGAGGCAAAACGTTTTGCCCACATTCCCCAGTGAAAATAAAAAGCATCCTGTGCTTCCTTGTCTTCCCATAAATTGTAAGGTTCATTAAAACCGGCATTCACACAAAAACCGGGAGCACGGTGAAGGTTCAGGCTCACATGTAAACCCTGATTGTTGGCAAGTTCAACAAGGTGCCCAACATAATCCACAGCTTCCTCATCGATGTTATAAATATCTTCAGGCGTTATATCTTTCGAACGGTCGAATGTCACGTAACGCGGGTAAGCCATCGGGAACCGCACAAAATCGAAGCCCCAGTCGGCCATCCATTTAAAATCCTCTTTGGTGGTTTGACCGCGGCCACCCCCACGACTTTCCGGTGAAAAGAAATCGAGCAGATTAAACCCTTTCCATTTCGGAAGATTGTTTGCAACTGTTTTTAATGAATTTGCATAAGCCAGGTTTCCGGTTAAGCCTACTCCGGCAGCCACTACACCAGTAGTTTTGATAAAATTGCGACGTTCCATTTTTGATGGTTTAATTGGTTTGTGGTAAAGATAATATTTGGATTCAAATGAACAAGGGAGTGGAAAGAGATTGATCGGGATTGAGGGAGATTGATAGAGATTGATAGAAATTAATGGTGATTGGTGGAGATTGATGAAGATTGATGGAAAACAAACAATAAATCACAATAAATCACTCTTAATTACTTTCAATTTAATTCCCCTGAACAACCTGTTTCCTGGTTTGTTTACGTGTTCAAACTGAAAAACAATGAATGATTTTTGGAATGAAAGGTATGCTTCAACTGAATATGCTTACGGTGTTGAACCTAATCAGTATTTTAAGGAACAACTTGAAAAATTAAATCCCGGGAAAATACTTTTTCCTGCAGAGGGTGAAGGACGAAATGCTGTTTACGCAGCAAAATCGGGCTGGCAGGTTTTTGCTTTCGACCTGAGTACAGAAGGAAAAAGAAAGGCTGAAAAGCTGGCCTCCGAAAATGGTGCCTCAATCAATTACCAAATCGCCGGGTATGAAAACATTCAATACACGCCAAATTCATTTGATTGTATAGTTTTGATTTTTGCACACACTCATCCTTTAAAAAGAACCGAAATACACCAAAAACTGATCACGTATTTAAAACCCGGTGGAACCCTGATTCTGGAAGGTTTTTCAAAAAAACAGATTTCTTATAATTCAGGCGGGCCGCGGGATGTGAATATGCTTTTTTCGAAAGAGGAACTGGAAATGGATTTTGGCCATTTATCAAAATTAATCATTAATGATGCCGTAGTGGATTTAAATGAGGGTCCTTTTCACAAGGACTTGCTTCGGTTATCAGGGCAATGGGAGTAAAATAATCTGCTGAAAAACTAACTAATACTGTCATTCAATTACAACAAGTCAGTTTTTTACTATTTTCGCCCCATATAATTTTTTACACCTAAATCATTTGAAACGAAATCCGATTATCCTGGTTATTTTTTTCATTTTCATTGAAATAAGCCAGGCTCAACAAACCATAAAGGCAATAAAGATTGATACCCCGCCAACTATCGACGGTCAGGTTATAGAACCTGTTTGGGATAAAGCTTTTACTGTTGAAGAATTTTACCAGCGCGAACCGTTTGAAGGACAGCCGGTTTCCAAAAAAACCATTTTCCTGACCTGTTACGATGCGAACAACATTTATTTTGCAGTAAAATGCTGGGACGACCCAAAAAAAATTACAGCCAAGGAAATGGCCCGTGATGTTAGCCTGGGAAAAGACGACCGGATTCAGATAATTCTTGACACCTACCTTGACAAACGAAATGGTTACTGGTTTCAGATTGGACCGCGGGGTTCCATTGGCGATGCCATAGTTAGTGAAAATGGCGCAGTTCTCAATAAAGAGTGGGACGGACTTTGGTCAGGTAAAGCTAAAATACACGATTGGGGCTGGGAGGCTGAAATGGCTATTCCTTTCAAAACCATGGGTTTCAAAAAAGAAAATACACAGTGGGGAGTAAAATTTATCAGGAATATTGTCAACAATCTCGAAGCATCGTACTGGCCTGTTGCAAATCTCAACGCACTTAAATTTCAGGTTTCGGATGCGGGTATTTTAGACGGAATTGAAAATATTACACAAGGAATCGGCCTTGACATTGCACCCTACCTGGTAACCGGATTTAACACTAAAAAGGGTCAGGAAATCGACAAAAAACTTACAGGAGGTTTGGATCTTTTTTACCAGATTACACCCGGTTTAAAATCATCGCTGACCATAAACACCGACTTTGCCGAAACCGAAGTTGACGACCGCCAGATAAACCTTACACGGTTTAGTTTGCACTATCCCGAAAAACGCGATTTCTTTCTTGACGGGGCAAGTCATTTTAAGTTTGGAATCGATGGCGACGATACAAGCCCCGTTGCAAAAAGTATCATTCCATTTTTTTCACGCCGGATGGGCTTAGATTCAATGGGAGGCCCTATTCCAATAAATGTTGGGGCCAAATTAACCGGCCAGGTTGGCGACTGGAATTTAGGGATGATGTATATTAATGATGATCATGAAGGCGGCAACAACAATTTCACGGTTGCACGTGTTTCGCGAAATATTGGTAAACAATCGTCGGTTGGAATTATCGGAACCTATGGAAATGCACTTGACAACGAAACAAATCTGGTTGTTGGCGCCGATATGAAACTTTCAACCTCAACTTTTCAGGGGAATAAAAATGCTTCACTGATTCTTTTCGGGTTAAAATCGAACACCAAAGAGTTGGAAGGCAAAGATGTTTCCTGGGGCTCACAAGTGGTTTATCCCAACGATTTTATAAAGGCCCGGCTGGGTTACCATCAAATCGGGAAAAATTTTGTTGCCGGAATGGGATTTGTTCCGCGAACCAACATCAGACAATCGTATGGAGAGTTGAAGTTTGGACCCCGCCCCAACAAATGGGGAATCATGCAGATTGAATTTGGCGGGAGTTTCGATTACATTACAAACTTCGAAAAGAACGACCTGGAAACCCGCGAATTTGAGGTTCAACCGTTAGGCATCCGTTTTTTATCGGGTGAAGCCATCCGTTATACATTAATTAGTCAGCATGATGTACTTACCGGGGACTTCAATATTTTTCAGGATTTTGTTATTCCCCGGGGAACTTACGAATGGTGGCAGCAACAGTTAAAGCTGGAAACAAAGGGCGCCCGGAATGTTTGGGGAGAAGCAAGTTACAAGTTTGGCGATTTTTATAACGGAACGCGGAATGACATAAAAATGATGGTTAACTGGAAAGTGGCTGTACCGTTTTTTGTTGGCGGAGCGGTTACCCAAAACAATATCAACCTCCCCGATGGAAATTTCAAAGCCAACATTTTTCAACTTAATGCCAATGTATTGTTTAGTCCGAACCTGACGCTCTACAATTATCTTCAATACGATAACAAAAGCAACAGCGCAGGTTGGCAGGCACGTTTTCAATGGATAATAAAACCGGGCAACGAAATTATCCTTGCCTGGACATCGAACTTTAATAAACCGGAAAAAAGTTATATTTTAAATGAAAGCGCAGTAAGGTTAAAACTGAAATACAATATCAGGTTATAAACTTTTTCAAAAAGGTTTACGTATATTTAAATTTAAAACATTAAATTAGCAACAAATAGGGGTTAAGGTGAAAAAAGAGTTTTATATTCTTGTTTGGTAAAAAGTATTTTCATATACTTGCACCCGAATTTTTAGAATTCAAATCCCCACTTCGAGTGTTCCAGAGTTTTATTCAACGCATAACATCAAAAAAAGGAATAATATTTTTATAATGTACGATATTTTAGAACTAAACAAAAAACTCCTTACAGAGTTGAGAGAGATTGCCAAAGAGCTTGGAATTAAAAGGGTTGAATCTTTGAAAAAACAGGATCTTGTTTATAAAATTTTAGATACCCAGGCCATCAGGGAAGCTGAAAAAGCCGAACAAAAAATGGTTAAGAAAGAAGAAGTCAAAGAAGAAAAGGGAATTAAGGCGTTTTTGGTAAAAAAGGCATTTATACCTGAAAATAAAAATACCCAACAGGAAGAGTTGCGGGGCAACAGGCCGCGTCGCGAACGTATTGAACCCACGGTTAAACATGAAAAAGTGGAAACCGGAAAAAAGAAACATGTTCAGAAAGAATCAGCAGTTCAGTCGCGTCAGGAGCAAATAAAAGCCATTATTAAAGGATTTGGCCGCGAGAAACCACAAATGGTTGAAAATGAACCAAAACCGATTCCGGAGAAACCGGTTCAAAACGAAGAGATTCAAACCGAATTTAAAAAAGTTGAAAAGGATTTCGGCCAAAAGAATTTCCCGAAAAAAGGAAAATTCAATATTGAATAGCAAAAGCAAAAAACCGAAAAACCGGAAAACCTTGAAATCCCGGAAAACCTGAATGAACCCGATTTACCAGAAATAACAGAATTACAGGAAAATGAAGCTATTCCTGTGGCAGTTGAACAAGTGGTTGAACAGGAAAATGAACAGGTTCAGCATACAGTTCAAAAACAAAAACCGGAAAATCAGAACCAGAACCAAAATGGAAATGGTAATAATGGCAATGCGAATGGCAAACAAAAACCCCGTCAGTTTGAATTTGAAGGAATTATTACCAACACGGGAGTTTTGGAAATACTGGTTGACGGATACGGATTTTTGCGTTCGGCTGATTACAACTATCTGAACTCGCCCGACGATGTTTATGTTTCGCAATCGCAAATAAAACTGCTGGGGTTAAAAACCGGCGACACGGTTAAAGGAACCATTCGCCCGCCAAAGGAAGGGGAAAAATATTTCCCCCTTGTAAAAGTGCTCGAAATTAACGGGAGAAGTCCCGATTACATTCGCGACCGTGTTCCATTTGATCATCTTACACCGCTTTTCCCTAACGAAAAGTTTCAGTTGACCGGAAACGGTCACGATAATTTATCGACACGAATTGTGGATATGTTTGCGCCAATTGGCAAAGGTCAGCGCGGATTAATTGTGGCCCAGCCAAAAACAGGTAAAACTGTTTTGCTGAAGGAAATTGCCAACGCGATATCTGCCAACCACCCCGAAGTTTACATGATAGTTCTTCTGATCGACGAACGTCCGGAGGAAGTAACCGATATGGCCCGCAGTGTTAATGGGGAAGTGGTTGCATCAACTTTCGACGAACCGGCCGAAAAACATGTTCGGGTGGCAAATATTGTTCTCGAAAAGGCCAAACGTATGGTTGAGTGCGGTCACGATGTAGTTATCCTGCTCGACTCAATAACCCGTTTGGCACGTGCATACAACACTGTGCAACCGGCATCTGGCAAAGTTCTGTCAGGTGGGGTTGACGCCAATGCGTTGCATAAACCAAAACGTTTTTTTGGCGCTGCCCGAAATATTGAAGAAGGAGGATCGCTTACCATAATAGCAACTGCTTTAACTGAAACAGGTTCGAAAATGGATGATGTGATTTTCGAAGAATTTAAGGGAACGGGTAACATGGAATTACAACTCGACCGTAAACTGTCGAACAAACGTATTTTCCCTTCAGTAGATATTCCTGCATCAAGCACCCGTCGCGAAGATTTGTTATTTTCGAAACAAATTATCGACAAACTATGGATTTTGCGTCACTACCTTGGTGGCATGAATTCGCTGGAAGCCATGGAATTTATGAAAAACAGGCTGATGCGCGCCAACTCTATGGAAGAGTTCCTGGCATCGATGAACGACGAATAAAGAAGAAGCCTCTCCCGACCTCCCCGGAGGGGAGGAGAAGGAAAGAGTATAAATTAAAAGGCTGTCTGAAAGGCAGCCTTTGTTTTTTACAGGGGTGATGCGATTTGCAATCGCATTTAATAATCACTTCGATTTGAAAATCGCCGCACCCTTACTCAAACCAATCCTTTTGTGAAATTAAAAGTAGTGGTGGGCTGAATTTGCTCCGATTTTAAAAACCGGGTTTTGAGTGTTTTTAACCTGTTTTTCGAAAAAGTATCGTAACTCACATCAATTAAAAAGCTGGAAAACCCAATTTTCGACAACCGGTTTTTATAATGTAATATGGATACTGCGCGGTCGGGGACAATGATCGTAATCCCGTTTTTTCGGTAACGTTTATAACCAGTTTTGGTGTCGAAGCCGGAAAACTCTTCACCGTTTTCCAACTGAACCGGCATTCGAGAATAAAAAAGTTCCGGATAAAAATAAACCGGAACAATTCCGTTTTTGAAATTGATGGATTCGAGCGTTTCGAAATCAATTTCAAATGGGTAAACAAAACTTTCAACACCTTCGTTTTGAATGCATTTTACAGCCGAATCGTTAAATGCGCAAACATTTTCGTTGGTAATAATCCGGCAATTTTCAGGAATCAGCAACTTTTGCGAAAGATGGCTGATTACAAAATTCCGGATACCGTGCCGAACCATTTTGTTGACCAAATCACCATAAAAGCCAACGGATTCCTCGGCAATAAATTTTGGCAACTCAATATAAATCCTATCCCGGTTATTCTGAATAAAATCAGTTTCGGGATTGAACTTAGTCCAGGTAAGTTTCGAAAACGAAAGAAACAATCCATCCAGCTCGTTAAAATTAATCAGGTTTAACCAATTCGTTGAAGCAATCCGAAAATAAAGTTTCTCTTTCGATGGTTCCTGTTTCTCAGCCAGATTATTCAAAATCAATCTTTTAAAATCTGAAGAGATTGGTTTGAAGGGTAGCTGATTCACATTTTCCAGTTTATCCTGAAATTTCCGATCCTGCAACTTTGTTAAAAACACTCGGCTTTGTAATTCAACTTTCCGGTTTTCTTTTTCAATCCAGTAAAAATCGCCTTCTTTTATCGGATATTTCACAATAATATAAACCGGTTCTGCTCCATCTTTCCCGAGAATTCTCAGCCTTGAATTGGGTTCGATTGGAACAGAAGACGAGATCAGCATTTTATTCCCCTTAACTTTTTCAACCCTGCCCAAATAAATCCCGGTGGAAGTTTCGTTCGAAATCGCGGTTTTTATATCACCACCTGCGAAATAGCTTGTTTTTTGTCGTCCAAAATCCAGTTTCAGACTTTCAATTGCCTGTTGCATTTTGGTTTCATCGTCCAAAACCATTCGGTACGCCGAACCAACGCGAAAAGTATATTCACCTGATTTCAGACGACCTTCGATTTTCAAACTCGTAATTCCCATTTTAGAAAGTTTCGGGATATATTCAATCAACTGGTTATCTTTTAAATTGAAAAGGAATTTTTTGTGGTTTTTATCATCATATTCGCGGCGGCAGGGTTGTGCGCACATTCCGCGGTTGGCTCCCCTCCCGCCGGTATAACTGCTGAAAAGGCACATTCCTGAAAAAGAATAACAAAGAGCGCCATGAACAAAAACTTCGGTTTCGATTTCCGATTTTTTTACCACTTTTTCAAGTTCTTTCAAGGTTAGTTCACGTGCAAGTACTGTTCTCTGAAATCCTTTCTCACCCAAAAATTGAGTACCCAGGGAATTATGAACTCCCATTTGAGTGCTGGCATGAATTTTCAGCTTGGGAAAATATTTTTTGGAGATGTAATAAACGCCCAAGTCCTGAACGATAATTCCATCGGCGCCCGCCTCGCTTAAAAAATGCAAATAGTCGATTAACTGACTTAACTCGGCATTTTTAATTACCGTATTAAGGGCAACGTAAATCCGCACATTATTTTTGCGGGCTTCGTTTAAAATTGAAAAAACCTGAAACTGGTTAAAATTGCTGGCACGTGCCCGCGCATTAAATTGCGACAAACCAAGATAAACTGCATCGGCGCCGGCATTCAGGGCGGCAAAAAATGCCTCTGGGTTTCCGGCGGGTAACAGCAACTCAGGTTTATTAAGCATTACTGGTTTTTTTTTTTTGACAAAGTTACTTATTTCATCCTACATATTTCCAAATCCCTTTTTTTCATGATCCGCTATTTTTATCAGTTATAAATAACATCCAATTTCAGATTTTGCTATCCACAGATTGCAAAAATTGCATAATTCTGACTATTTTTGCGAAAATTTTAAGAATTGGAGTTTTTTCAAAATATACATAAATCGCTGCTCGAAAGCCAAAAACCCACAATTAAAAGGGAATTGGCCAAACAAATCGACTGGAGCCAGCAACTCATTTGCATTAAGGGTTTCAGGGGGGTTGGCAAAACAACTTTCCTGCTGGATTACATAAGGGATAAATACATCGACAACAATACTGTTTTATACATCAATCTGAATAATTTCTATTTCACCAAACGTAAAATCAGTTCGTTTGCCGATGAATTTGCAAAACGCGGTGGAAAAATACTGGTACTCGACCAGATTCAGAAATATCCCGACTGGTCGGCTGATCTCAGAAGGTGCATTGATGAAATTCCTACACTAAAAATTATTTTCAGTTCATCGCCGGTACTCCGGATAACTGAAGGAAACCCGGATTTACAGGGAATTGCAAATATTTATCATCTTGAAGGACTTTCATTCAGGGAATATTTAAACTACCGAACCGGGAATAATTTCAGGCACTACACTTTTGATGAAATCATTTCAAACCATGTGAACATTGCACACGAAATTGTGTCAAAAGTGCGGCCGCTGGCGTTTTTTAACAATTATCTTAAAAATGGCTACTTCCCTTATTTTATCGACGACCCTCATTTTTATATCAACCGATTGCTGATGCACATTAATCTTGCGCTCGAAATTGATGTTCCGTATATCAACCAGATCGAATTAAAATATTTGCCAAAACTCAGAAAACTGTTGCATATCATAGCCTCAGAGACACCTTTTACGCCTAATGTGAGTAAATTAGCCGAGTTGGTGGAAATATCGCGTGCAACTGTTATGAATTATCTGAATTATTTAAAAAATGCAAAACTCATTCATTTGCTGTATTCAAACGGCGATGATGAACAGATGAAAAAACCCGATAAGGTTTACATGCACAACACAAATTTATTGTATGCGATTGTTCCGAATAACACAGACAGTTTAAATTTAAGGCAGACCTTTTTTTACAACCAGGTAGCTTATATTTGCGACTTAAAGAGTTCAGGAGTTGCCGATTTTTGCGTAAACGGCAAATATCATTTTGTGGTTGGCGGCCGGAAACTGGAACCGGGCGATAACTTTTATGCAGCCTCGGACGTGATTGAAACCGGTGAAGGAAATAAAATACCGTTGTGGCTTTTTGGGTTTTTATATTAATTATCAAGAACCAATTATCAAATAACATATAAATCAATTAAAAATGACAAAGCAGAAAAAATTTATAACATGCGACGGGAACTATGCAGCAGCATATATGAGTTACATGTTTAGCGAAGTTGCCTGTATTTATCCGATTACACCGTCATCAACCATGGCAGAATATGTTGATGAGTGGGCAGCATATGGTAAAAAGAACATGTTTGGCCGTCCGGTAAGATTGGCCGAAATGCAAAGTGAAGGTGGTGCTGCAGGTGCAGTTCATGGTGCATTACAATCGGGTGCATTAACATCAACTTATACAGCATCGCAGGGATTATTGCTAATGATACCAAACATGTATAAAATAGCAGGGGAACTATTACCAACAGTTTTCCACGTCAGTGCCCGTGCCGTTGCCGGTCACGCATTGTCGATTTTTGGAGACCACAGCGATATTTATTCTGCACGCCAGACAGGATTTGCGATGATAGCTTCAGGCTCGGTTCAGGAAGAAATGGATTTGGCAGGTGTAGCACATTTGGCAACTATCAAATCAAGGGTTCCCTTCCTTGCTTTCTTTGATGGATTCCGCACATCGCACGAAGTTCAAAAAATTGAAGCCATAGAAATGGAAGACATGATTCCACTGGTTGACCAGGA
>JBBIVS010000026.1:0-12861 GCA_037439605.1 Draconibacterium sp.
CGTTAATTACTGTCGCCAAACCGTGCCGCGTTGAGTCACCATCGAGTACCTGAATTTCATACCGGTTTTGCAGGTAAACGCCGCTGTTCCCGCCCTTTTTGGGTATCAGGAATTCAACATGCAACCTGAAATCGCGGAATTCCTTTTTGGTTACAATATCAGCAGCCCCGTATAGGCCTCCTGCTGCCGCGGGATCGTTGCTGTTCATTACAGTTCCTTTGTCAACCGGATCGGGCAAAATTTTCCATTTAATCGGCATTTGTGCCTTAAAACGGGGGCCTTCCCAGTATTTCCAGTTTTCGTGAAGCATTTTTTCAGTTCCATCAAAAAGTATTTCTGCTTTTTTGGGCGCTTTCACACCGACCCCGGTTTTCTCTTTAGGCAGTAATGATGCACCCGTTGAAAAAATAAAAAGGATTAAAACAGCGATGATAATTGGTGAATTTTTCATTTGATGAATTTTTTTTTGTTCCGGAGAGCAAGTTAATAAATTTAGCTCTTACTGAAAATGCAACCGGCAATTTTACATCAGAAATTTTGAATTACGGCTGCAATGCCAATTCCACGGCTTTTTCGGCATAAATTGCGGTTGTATCGAAAACAGGAATTCCGACATCCGATTTTGAAATCAGCAGAGGAATTTCAGTACAACCCAAAATTATACCTTCTGCACCTCTTTTCTCCAGGTTTTTAATTATCAGTTGAAATTTTGGCCGCGATTCATCATTGATAACTCCCTGAACCAGTTCGTTATAAATGGTACGACGAATAATTTCATGTTTATTTTGGTCCGGAATAATAACTTCAATACCAAACCTGTTGAAAATATAAGTTTTGTAAAAATCTTATTCCATGGTAAATTTTGTTCTCAAAAGCGCTGCTTTTTTCAAACCCGCTTCGGCGATTTTCATCCCGGTTGCTTCAGCAATGTGAAGAAACGGAATTGAAATGTTTTGAATAATTGCAGGGCTGCACAAATACATGGTGTTGGTGCAAAGAATCACAAAATCTGCCACGGAAGCTTCCAGTTGTTTTGCCGACTTTAGCATCATTTGTTCAAGTGATTTCCAGTCATCAATGTGCTGAAGGGTTTGGATTTCATCAAATTCAACTGTAACAATCACACTTTTGGCACAATGAAATCCTCCCATAATTTCCCGAACTTTCCGGTTTATAATGCTGTGGTAAACCGCCGATGATTCCCAACTCATTCCGCCAATCAGGCCTATTGTTTTTATTTTTTAGATTTGAGTTTGTTAGTATCAAGTATCAAGACAGGATTAGTATCAAGTATCAAATAATTTTGAAAATTAGTTATTGATTATTCCTTATTGGATATTTTAACTGGCTTCTTGCTACTGGTTTCTGGTATTTGTTTGCCTACTGCTTACTGCCAACTGCCGCGTTCCTCTCTGCCTTTGCCTTTGCCTCAGCCTTTGCCCACTGCTCATTCCCTGTATTTCATCTGCATCCCCCTCAAAAAATTACGTAAAATCTGGTCCTTGCATTCGCGGTACTGTTCCTGTCCGGGCTTGCGGAAGAATGCGCTTAATTCGTGTTTGCTGATTTCCATATCTGCCAGTTTCAGCAATTCTAAAATATCTTCATCTTTTAAACTGAGGGCGATTTTGAATTTTCTGAGAATGATATTGTTGTTGAGTTGTTTTTCGGGAATTGGTTGCGGTCCTTCCTTTTTGCCACGTTTTTCAACGATTAAGCCATTCAGGAATGCAGCCAGTTGAAACCCGGACAACGCTACATAATCGGGGTCGAGATCTTTTTTCAGCCACTGACTTATTTCTTCGCTTGTAGCTTTTATTCCGCCCTGCGAAAAAATTTCCATCATTTTTGAATCACTTAAATCGAAGGCATAACGGGTTCGACGTAAAATATCGTTGTTATCCATTCTTTTTACGTTTTGTTTTATTCGGAAATAAAAATGTTGCCAAAAAAAAAGTGGTTAAATTTTATTTACTGATTTGAACGTTAACCGCGGTTGGTCCGCGCTGACCCTTTTCAACCTCAAAGGTTACCAGGTTTCCCTCCCTGATTTCGCCAGTTATGTTGTTCACATGAACAAACACATCCTGTTTCGTTTCCATATCTTTAATGAACCCAAAACCTTTCGATTCATTATAAAATGAGACTGTACCTTTTCTGACCGGATCAACTTCTTCTGTGCTGCCTTTGGGAACACTTACTGCAATGTCTTCAAGTTTAATCTCAGTTTTGCTTTTAGGATCGATTGGTTTGCTTGTGATAACTCCGTTTTCGTCAACATAAGCAATCATGTCGTCGAAAGTTGCCTTTTCACCATCTTTTCTTGCCAGCTTTTTGGCTTCTTTTTCTTTTCTTTTTTTCTCTTTTTTATTCCTGACGTCTTTTTTATTAAACGATTCCTGCGATCTGCCCATAGATAATTAATTATTCTGTTTTTAAATTTCTTTTAAAATTAAATATTAGCGTATTCGTTGGTTTGCTTTAAAAGGTTTCGCAATTTTACAAGGGCGCTGTTTTTTATTTGTCTGATTCTCTCCGTCGAAGTCCCGTAACTATTGGCTATATCATAAAGCGATAACGCCATTGAATTGTTCAATCCGTAACACATGGTCAGCACTTCTGCCTCACGAACAGTAAGTTTGCTTATGGCGCGCTGGATATCTGTTCTTAGCGATTCATCAATTAAGTGATTGTCGGGGGCCGGAAAATCTTCATTCTGAACAATGTCATATAAACTGAAATCGCTATCGCCGTCGTTCACCAATGGCATATCAAACGAAATTTGTTTCTTTTTTATTGAATTTGCCGTTTCAACTTCTTCAAGCGATATTTCCATATATTTTGCAATTTCCAAATTTGTTGGTTCACGCTCCAGTTGTTGTTCCAAAAAAGGAATTGCCTTAGCGATTTTATTAATCGAAGAAATTCGGTTTAACGGCAACCTGACAATCCGGGTATGTTCTGAAATGGCTTCCATTATTGATTGACGTATCCACCATACTGCATACGAAATGAATTTGAAACCCCGTGTTTCATCGAATTTTGTAGCTGCCTTTACAAGGCCCAGGTTTCCCTGGTTGATTAAATCGGGGAAAGAAAGTCCTTGATTCTGATACTGTTTGGCCACCGAAACCACAAACCGGAGATTTGCCACAACCAATTTTTCAAGCGCAAACGTGTCTCCGTTTCTGATGCGAACGGAAAGCGACACCTCCTCTTCGGCGGTAATCAGTGAATATTTATTGATATCCTGAAAATAACGAACTGTGGAATGGTCGTTGCGCTGGGTGATTTGTTGTGTAATTTTTAACTGTCTCATGCAATTTATCAATTATATCAGTCAGCAACTGTTAAATTTAACTTCAGCACAGGTTTATGCATAAATAAAATTATTAACAAGGTAAAATTTCGATTTAAAAAAGCGGGCATTGATGAACCAACATGAGGTAAAATCAGTAAATAAGGCACAAATTCTCAAATCAGATTTACAAATATAGGGTAATAATTTGAGATAACCATTGAAAATCAGGAACGTGTTGGTTTAAAGTTTGTTAAGGCATGTTAATTTGATATTGATATTCAGGATTCCAGCAAACGGCTGTAAATGTTGTTATTTTCGCCATCGAAGACGCAAAATATCACATGTTCGATTTCGGCGTTGCTTTTTGTAAAAGAAGTTACAGTTTGAATTGCGATTTCAGCAGCCTCCTTTTTTGGATAACCATAAACTCCGGTGCTGATGTTCGGAAAGGCGATGGATTTTATTCCGTTTTCCACTGCTACCACAAGACTTCTTCGGTAACATTCAGCGAGTTTTTCGGTTTCTCCCGAATTTCCACCATGCCAGACAGGCCCAACCGTGTGAATCACATATTTTGCAGGCAGGTTATATCCCCTTGTTAATTTTGCATCGCCAGTTTGGCAACCGTTCAGGGTTCGGCATTCGGCCAAAAGTTCAGGTCCGGCTGCCCGGTGGATTGCACCGTCAACCCCACCTCCGCCCAATAAACTTTGGTTAGCTGCATTTACAATGGCATCCACTTTCAGTGTGGTAATATCGCCGCGAAATAACTTGATTTTCATTTTTTTAATGCTATAATGCTACAATGTTTTCTTTCAATAACCATCATTCACTGCCAATCTCCACAAATCTCCACAAATCTCCACAAATCTCTATCAGTCTCTATCAACCTCCACCAATCTCCATCAATCTCTTTTCTCTTCTTCCTTCTTTTTCTATTTTTACTCCACTAAATTACTAAAGCATTTTACCATGAACAAACTAAACTTTATCTTTTTATTTTTACTGATTGCGGGTTTCAATACATTCGCACAACCCATTTCGCTGCACCCGCAAAATCCGCATTATTTCTTGTTTAAAGGAAAACCAACCGTGCTGGTTACATCAGCCGAACATTACGGCGCTGTGCTTAATGCTGATTTTGATTATAAAAAATACCTGCAAACATTGCATGATGAAGGTATGAATTACACCCGCATTTTTGTGGGGTCGTATGCTGAAGTTCCCGGAAGTTTTGGAATTGAGAATAATTCGCTGGCCCCGGCGGTGGGCAGTTTTATTGCTCCATGGAAACGGGTTGATGAAACTGGTTTATTTAAGGGCGAAAAAAAGTTTGATTTGAACGAATGGAATCCGACATATTTTGAACGATTAAAGGATTTTATTTCGCGTGCTGAAGAACTTGGAATTGTGGTGGAAGTCACTTTTTTTTGTTCAACTTACCAGGACTTTATATGGGAACGTAATCCTTTTAACCCGGGAAACAACATCAACAGCATTCCAATCAACCTCGATCGGCAAAAATCAAACACACTGGCTAACGGTATCCTTACCGCTTTTCAACAAAAACTGGTCGAAAAACTGGTAAGCGAGCTTAATAGATTCGACAATGTTTTCTATGAAATTCAGAATGAACCCTGGGCCGATGACGGTGTGAAGGTGATGAGGACTTTGAGGACCCTTGATCCTCAACCCAAAGAAGGCGACTGGTATAAATGGGCCGAAATGGCATCGCCTGCCTCGCTTGAATGGCAAAAGTTAATGGCAAAAACCGTTGTTGAAACAGAATCAGAATTACATAAAAAACACCTCATTGCACAGAATTACACCAATTTTATGCACTCGCTCGACAACGTAGATCCGAACATTTCAATCGTGAATTTTCATTATGTATGGCCCGAAGCAGTGGGGTACAATTACGGTTGGAACCGCCCGGTGAGTTTCGATGAATCGGGTTTTGCAGGAAGTTCAGACTCTACCTATTTACGACAGGCATGGCAGTTTATGATGGCAGGCGGGGCAATTTTCAACAACCTCGATTACTCGTTTTATGTTGGAAAAGAAGACGGAACAGGTCTTAACAATGCTCCCGGGGGCGGAAGTGCAACCCTGAGAAAACAACTCACCTATTTGAGGTTATTTATCGAATCGTTCAATTTTGTGCAAATGAAACCTGATTTTTCAACAGTGGTTCATTCGCCGGGTGTGCAGGTTCAGGCATTTTCCCAGCCAGGTGTACAATATGGAATGGTTTTTACAGGAATTTCATCAAATTTGGTAAAACTGAATTTACCCAAAGGAAAGTACAACTTTGAATTTATATCCCCTTACTCGGGTAAAACGCTTAAAAAAGGGTTCTTCAGGCAAATTAAAAAAGGAATTTATGAATTGGAAATGCCTGAATTTAGAGAAATGGTGGCCCTGAAAATCACGAAGTAAAATAATCCTTTCGGGCTGGCCGGACTTTGGCTTTCCAAAGCCGAAGAAAAATGCCGGACTTCGGAAAGTCCGGCTCCCAGACTCTTTTCGAAAAATTCTATATCCCATCATTATTTCTGATTGTGAAAAAAAAACCATAATAGCTGTTTTTTGTTTGATGAATAACTATGGATATAAAAGGAATTTTTAAATCGAAACGGATTCAGATTATTTTTTTACTTGCCGGTGCAGCCGGAGGTTTTCTCTACTGGAAGTTTATTGGTTGCAACAGTGGAACATGTCCAATTAAGTCGGTTTGGTACTGGAGTACTTTATGGGGAGCTGCTGTTGGTTACCTTGTTGGCGATTTTATCATGGATATTGTGAATAAACGCAGAAACAGGAAAGAGAGGATGGAACAATGAACCCAAGATTTTTGAATATCATCAATTCGAACAAACCTGTCGTTGTCGATTTTTATGCCGATTGGTGCGAGCCTTGCAAACAAGTGCCCTCCATTTTAAAAGAGGTAAAATCGGAATTACGCCGCAATGTAAAAATTGTAAAAGTTGATGTTGATAAAAACCCATTGATTGTCAACAGGTACCAGGTTCAAAGCATACCGACAGTTATTGTTTTTAAAAACGGGAAACCTTGCTGGATGGGAGTTGGACTGCGTCCGGCGCAAGAAATTAAATCGGTTTTGCTTGAACACATTAGCGGTTAATTGAAGAAACAGCTTCATCCACAAGTTTTTTCATTTTACCGAGCCCTGTTTTCGCAACTTCCATTGCATCTTTTTTCCAGTAAGTTTTATTAAACAACTCGAGCGATAATACTTTATCCCCTCCTGAATTATGGAGATCGGTAATGATTTGTTTAAATGGCGCTGCCCCATCTCCGGGGTAAACGCGGTCGCTGTCGGTTTGTTTATCTCTTGGAATATTGGCCACAAAATCGTTAAAATGAAATATTTCAATGGCGCTGCCCGAAATCTGCTTTAAGCTTTGGTATCCGCTACCACCCCGAAACATGTGATAAATATCGGGCAAAATACAGGCTTTTGGGTGGTTGGCGGCTGTGGCCACAAACAAAGCCTGCGAAATATGAAACAAACTGGTTGATGCGCCCCAGAATTCAAGTTGTGGGGTAACTCCGGTTCTGTCGCCTATTTCAAGAATTTTCAGGTAACGGTCGGCCACTTCAAACCAATCGGTAATGGGTTCGTTGTACTTTCCCGCCGGAGGCGCGGCAAGCCGATGACAGCCAATTTGTGCCAGTAGGTCCATTTCCCTTTTCAGTTGTTCAATTCCTGCTTTTCGTTTGGCATCATCATCCACAATCCATTCGGCAAAACCGATGGCATTTTCCACTTTCAGCCCTAAACCATCAATGTACTTTTTCAGGTCTTTTAAGCTGCCTCCTTCATCCAAATATTTCTGAAGGTCACGAATCCAGATTTCAATCCCATCATAACCTGCTTTTGAAGTTATTTCAAACTCCTTTAAAAAACCAACTTTCTGCCCCGAAATGGTGCTTGTGTTGAGGCAATATGAAAACTGACCGGGTTTCGCTTTTTCAGCGCCGGAACTGGTTTTGGGCAGTATCATTGCACCTCCACCCAGTAATGCGAGGCTTTTTAAAGTGTTTCTTCTTGAAATCATTTTGTTTTAAATTTTTTGATTTTCAAAAATAACAATATCATAAATAAAACGGTGAGTTATTCTTCTGTTTAAATTCAAATATTATCTTTAGTTGAATTAAACGTGATGAACAAAACATGAGAAAATATTTGTATTTTGTAACTTTTGTGGCTGCAATGGCCGGACTGATGTTTGGGTTTGAAACCGCAGTTATCAACGGCGCCATTCATTATGTAGCCGAACATTTTCAGTTAAACCCGTTTATGAAAGGTTTTGTTGTGAGCACGGCACTGGCCGGATGCGTAATTGGCGCTTTATTCATTGGCAAACCGGGCGATAAATACGGACGACGTTACATGTTGAAAATCATGGCATTTTTATTTCTGTTTTCGATGATTGGAACCGGGCTGGCGACCAATATCTGGGTTTTTATTGTGGCCCGTTTCGTGGGAGGAATTGCTGTTGGCGGCGCTTCCGTTTTAACCCCGACATACATTTCTGAAGTTTCGCCGCCAAAATTGCGCGGACGTTTGGTGGCAACTAATCAACTGGCCATTGTTACAGGAATTTTAGTTGCTTTTTTTTCAGATTACATGATCGACAGTATTTTGCACGGAAGCTGGCGCTGGATGTTTCTGGCCGGAATTATCCCATCGGCGGTTTTGTTTGTTTTGTTGTTTTTTATTACACGCAGTCCGCGCTGGTTAGTTAAAGTTGGCCTTGAAGACGAAGCCCGGCAAGTTATACGGCGTATTAATCCGGAAGAAGATTTGGAAGAGATGGTGCTATCCATAAAAAACTCGTTAAAAGCTGAAGGTGCGGGGAAAACGGTATCCATTTTAAAAAAGCCATATTTACGTTTGGCTGTCATCGGAATTGCAGTGGGTATGTTTAACCAGTTCGCGGGCATTAATGTAATTATGTATTACTCAACTGATATTTTTCGTGAAGCCGGATTTTCAGCAGAATCGGCGCTTTTCCAATCAGTTTTGATTGGCGCCACCAACCTCGTTTTCACCATCATTGCCATGACTTTTATCGACCGTTTTGGGCGTAAATTTCTGCTTTATTTTGGCGCTTCGGGAATGTCGGTTTTTCTTGGGTTATTTAGCTGGGCATTTATTTCCGATAATAAATCGGGATTTATTTTGCTCGCTTTGCTCATCGGTTACATTGCATTTTTTGCTTTCTCGCAGGGTGCAGTTATCTGGGTAATTCTTTCTGAAATGTTTCCCAACAAAGTCCGTTCGCAAGGCGCTGCAATAGGGTCGTTTTCGCACTGGATTTTTAACTTCGGAATTGCACTGCTTTTCCCTGTGGTTTCAGCAAAATTTGGCGTTGGCCCCGTGTTTTTATTTTTTACCGTGGCAACTGTGTTAAGTCTGTTCTTTTATCGTTTTGTCCTTGTTGAAACTAAAGGAAAAACACTTGAAGAGATTGAGAAAATGGTGTTGAGGAAGGATTCAGTTTAAACAAACACTCGTATAAAACCGAAACATTTCATTGTATAAAAGTGTTTTCAATAACAAACCTGTTACAGGTTAAACCGTATGAATAATTGCGGTTGAAACCATAAACCGGCGAACTAAAAATAACTGTTATGAAAAAATCATTTATCCTTTTTCTTGCCTTTTTGATAATTGCAAAGATAACTGCCCGGGAACCAACAATTGAAAAACTGTTTCGAAGCAGTTACCATGTTTGGGAGTTACAGCGAAACGATAAGGGCATTTACCGCGATTCGAAACTTTTCACGGGGACAGATTATCACCCGTGTTCGGTTGCAAATGTTGGTATAGGTTTGATTTCGCTCTGTGTTGCCGATTCGATGCGATGGGATGCAAATGCTGCCGCAAAAGCGCTGACCACTTTAAAATCGATGACCGGACACACGCCGGGATTTAAACCTGAACGAAATGCGTCAGGTTTTTACCGTCATTTTATCGATATGAACACTGGCGCAAGGGCCTGGGATTCGGAGTTCAGCACCATCGACACCGAAATTCTGGTGGCCGGGGCTTTGTTCGCCAAAAATTACTTCAAAAACGACAGTATTACGAAATATGCCCTTGAAATGTGGAATTCAATTCAGCACGAAAAAGCGATAGCCGATGCCGCAAACGGTAAAATTTACCTGACGATGTGTACCAACGGAAATGGAATTCCCGGAAGTGTTACTTCAGTTTACAACGAATATATGATTGCGGCATGGATGGCAAAAAATTCAACCACAAATACCAACTCGGCAGCTCATATTTTATGGAATAAATTTTATGCTGATCCTGATAAACTTCCATACACAATGTACAGTTCAAACCGGGTTTTAACCGATCAGCCCGGAGGTTTTTTGTCTTCGTTTACGCATCAGTTTAATTATTACCTATGTCACTATTTCACCACTTCCGCAAAATACCTCGACTATTATAAAAAGGCGCTCAATGCTGATATTGCCTGGTGGAAAACCATTTCATCTGCCGCCGAGTGGGAGTGGGGATGCGGCGCCGGCACCGGGCCAAACGGATATAATGCCGACAAAATCAACGGCAATTCAACACGCACCATTTCACCGCACATCATCGCCGGTTTTTTGCCTGTTTTCCCTGAAGCTGAAAATCAACTCAAGGCAATGTGGCAAAGCAAAAAAGGGAGATACGTTTTTCCTCAATATTCAAATGATACTATTTTGTGGCGGTACAGTTTAATGAATACAACCTGGAAAGCACCTGAGGTCCAGGGAATTGATTATTCAACCATGCTTTTTGGCCTGGCAGCTTTGCCACAGTTCCTTGGAAAAGAGTTTTTCATCAGGAACAATAACTTTTTTGATGTTTCAACGGCAAGTAAGCCTGAACCTCAAAACTCAGAAGAAATATTTGTGCTGAAAAACCAAACCCGTGAAAGGCTTGAATTTGCCTTTCTCAAACCGTTTGATTCATCTGTTGAAATCCAGATTCTGAACCTGAATTCAGCAATCATTTACAGGCAAAAAATTAATAATCAGAATATTGGGGATGTAAGCACAGTTTCAATTTCCAGTCTGTCAAATGGAATATATTTTTTAAGAATATTTCAGGATGATGTAACTATTGGGGTAAAGAAATTTGTGAAATTTTGATAAGAATCTGATTGTTAAACTATATTTGTCTGAAAAACGAAATAACCAAAGATGAATTTACTGGCTGTTATTGGGGCTTTTATTATTACCCTTGCTTTACTTTCCTATGGAATCGGTAGCATTGCTGTAGTAAGGTTTAAAATTGTAACACCCGGCATTCTGATTTTTTTGACCCTTGGCGTTTTACTTGATTTTGTTGCGGTTTCAATGATGATTATTAATTCCCAAAAGTCAGTGTTCTCACTGCACGGATTATTAGGCTACTCAGCTATGCTGACAATGATTGTAAATGTAGTTTTGATTTGGCGTTGCTTTTTAAAAAAGGGATTCGATTCGGTAATCAGCAATCCGGTAGTTGTATATTCAAAAATTGCATATGCCTGGTGGCTAACTGCGTACATAACCGGCAGTATTTTAGTGATTTGGCCCATTAATTAAATTTATGTCGAACGATTGGAAAGACAGGTTGGGAGTGGTTTTTTCCACCAACCACGATTATAAATACAAGAGCGAAGGCATTGAAGAACAACCTACTTTGCCGCCTCGGCAACAGAATTTAAAAGTCCAGCTTGACCGAAAAAAACGGGCGGGTAAAAGTGTAACTTTGGTAACAGGTTTTACAGGAACGGAAGATGATTTAAAAACTCTGGGTAAAATGCTTAAAACCAAATGCAGCGTTGGTGGAACGGTAAAAGATGGCGAAATCCTGATTCAGGGCGATTTCTGCAATAAAATTATTGAAATCCTTAAAAGCGAAGGATACAAAGTAAAACGGGCAGGGGGATAAGTTCAGAGTTCGGAGTTCAGAGTTCAGAGTTTGTCCCGGAACCCGGAACCCGGAATTTGGAACTCTGAACCCGGAACTAAAATTAAACGGTTATGAAAAATATTTTACTTGCAGTGATGCTGTTTTGTGCGGCTTTCCTTGTTCGTGCACAGGATAAAAACGAAGTTTATATGTTTTCGTATTTCATGGGAAATGGTGAAGACGGGCTTCATTTAGCATACAGTACCGATGGTTTAAAATGGGAGGCGCTGAAAAACAACAAATCGTTTTTAACGCCAACAGCCGGAAAGGATAAACTGATGCGCGATCCCTGCATTATTCAGGGGCCTGACGGAAAATTCCGCATGGTTTGGACAGTGAGCTGGAATGAAAAGGGAATTGGTTACGCATCGTCAACCGATTTAATTAACTGGTCGGAACAACAGTACATTCAGGTGATGGAACACGAAACCGAAGCAAGAAACTGCTGGGCGCCCGAGGTTTTCTATGATGAAAAATCAAAACATTACCTTATTTTTTGGTCAACTACCATTCCCGGACGTTTCCCGGAAACTGAAAAAACCGGCGACGACAAATATAACCACCGTATGTATTGTGTAACAACCCCCGATTTTAAAACATTCAGCAAAACGGAACTTTTTTATGACCAGGGTTTTAACGTTATCGACGGTACTTTAATCAGCGAAAACAACAGGTACATTCTGTTTCTGAAAGATGAAACCCGCACTCCGCCGCAAAAGAATATCAGGGTGGCAACAAGCTCAGAACTAACACAAAATTACAGCAAACCCACCGCCCCAATTACAGGCAATTATTGGGCAGAAGGACCAACTCCAGTAAAAATCGGTGACTGGTTGATAGTTTATTTCGATAAATATATGGAGCATAAAATGGGCGCTGTGCGTTCGAGGGATTTGAAAAACTGGGAGGATATTTCGGATAAAGTTTCTTTCCCGGAAGGGACAAGGCACGGAACAGTTTTTAAAGTGTCACGTGAAGTGCTGGAGAATTTAAAAAAGCAGAATTGAATTTTGTTTTATTGCCGTCAGTTTTGCAGGCTGTGTGAAAATGACTAACCTCAGCATTTATGCTGGGGACAAGGAAAAGAGTAAAGTACCCGGGCTTTAGCCCAACTTGCTCATATTAAGGGCTAAAGCCCAGATCCTCTCAGCGCATCAGATCCCTGGCATAAATGCCAGAGTTAGTCAAAAATCGCATTTTCACACAGTCTCTTTAGATGACGGTTCAATAAATTGCTGTTGGAAAAGGCTTTAGCCACATTGATTATTAAATTTTTAAATTCCAAATTGAACTATTTAAATTACTTTTGAGTAGAATAATAACATAGCTATCAATGGTAGAAATAGGAAGGGTAAATACACTTGAAGTAGTTCGCGAAACCGACAACGGTTGTTATCTTGATGGGGTTGAGTTGGGTGAAATTTTAATGCCCCGGAAATTTATTACCGACGAAGTGAGATCTCAGGGTTGGGCAGATGTTTTTGTTTATACCGATTCGGAAGACAGGCTTGTTGCCACCACCGAAAAACCTTATGCAATGGTGGGCGAATTTGCATTCTTAAAAGTTGTGGCTACC
>JBBIVS010000026.1:12871-14429 GCA_037439605.1 Draconibacterium sp.
TCTCGATTGGGGTCTGCCCAAAGATCTGCTTGTACCTTTTCGTGAGCAAAAAGCAAAAATGGTGGAAGGCGGTACCTACTTGGTTTACCTTTTCCTCGATTTGCTGACCAACCGGATTGCGGCTTCTGCAAAACTCGACAAATACCTCGATAACACCCCGCCTGAATATAACACAGGTGATGAGGTACAACTGCTGATTGCCGAAGAAACCGACCTCGGTTTTAAAGCAATTGTGAACAACGAACATTGGGGAATGTTGTATAAAAACCAGGTTTATCAGCCACTTTCGCCGGGGCTGAAAATAACCGGTTACATTAACAAAGTTCGCGATGACGAGAAAATTGATTTGCTGCTCGAAAAACCAGGTTACGAAAAAGTGGATGCCATTTCGCAGAAAATCCTCGACGAACTGAAACAGAACCGCGGCTTTCTGGCCGTTTCCGACAATACTTCGCCCGAAATGATAAACGCACTTTTTGGCATCAGCAAAAAGAACTTCAAAAAAGCAATTGGAAGTTTGTATAAAAAACGAATGATAACATTTGCTTCGGATGGGATAAGGCTCATTTAACATGCATAAGTGCCCAACCCGGTTTGTGGTCGGATAAAGGTTTTTCCATTTCAATAATTTCGCCTTCAAGCACTTTCATTTTTTGGCGATTGTAAATAATGTGATCGATAACTTCCCCGTTTCCCTGATGTTCAGGTTCCATCGCATTCCAGCTGTTGCGTATTGTGCATTCGATTTCAAGTTCCTTCCAGGTGACATCCATTCCCATTTCAACAAACATTTCGTAATACATGCTGGTGCTGTCTGAATTTGTGGGGATAAAAATTGAAGTCGTCGGCAACCACGGCAATTTCTTCGTTTTGCTTTGATTTCAGGTAATTTACAAAAGTGGATATTTTATTTGTGGTTTCGTCAATATGTGCCTTATCGCGCCACCCGAAAGGGAAATGCACGGCGTAAACACTGATTTCGGTATTGTTGATTTTGGTTTTGGCTTTGGTCGCAGTGTGCAAAGTATCAGCCATTAAAACCACTTCGAAATCAAAAAGAGGTGTTTAGCTCACAATGGTTTTATATTTGTCTTCATGCCCGGCGGTTGAATATTTTCCAACTGAAAAATAGTTCAGACCCATTGATTCTCCAACTTCTTGTGCCCAATTTCCGCCGGAGGCTTCCGAAAAGCAAACCACATCAAAATTAAATGGTTTCAAAGCTTCTCCGATTTCAGTGGCTGTTGCATTCTTACTTTATTCAACATTATAAGCAGTAATTTTAATTGGGTTGGAGCATTTGAAATTGTTGTCTTTTTTGATTCGCTTTTTGAACAGGATACAAACAATAACACCGCCATTGAAATAATGAATAACTTCATAAGCACGTTCGTTTAAAAAACAAATTGAACACAGATAACACGGATCAAATTGATGTTCACTGATAAATCAGTTTAAATCAGTAAAATCTGCGTTATCTGCGTTTCTTTTTAAAATTTTAATAACCCTGGTTCTGAACCAAATATCCCACGTTGGCAGAAGCTCCGTCAATAGCTGT
>JBBIVS010000027.1:0-1772 GCA_037439605.1 Draconibacterium sp.
CTGAGAATGAAAGAGGAAGGAATCATCCGGCATGTCGGGTTCAGTACCCACGCACCGCTGCTCACAATTATTGCTGCAATTGAAACCGGAATGTTTGAGTTTGTTAACCTGCACTATTACTATTTTAACCAGCGGAATGAAAAAGCGGTTGAGGCAGCTAAAAACCGCGATATGGGCGTTTTTATTATTTCGCCAAACGACAAGGGCGGCCAGTTATTTTATGCTCCCCAGAAAGTAAGGGATGCTACTCATCCACTTACGCCTATTCAATGGAATGCAAGATTCTGCCTGCAAAATACAGCTATTCACACGCTTTCTTTCGGAATGACAGAGGCTGGTCATTTCACTGAAATGAAGGGCATTTTCCCTTCAAAATGGACTGAACAGGAAACACAAATCAAACAAAAACTTGACAGTTTTCTGCAGGATGATCAATATTCAGTTTATGATGGTTTCGATCTGGCAAACGACCCGTCGGGCATCAATATACCTGAAGTGCTGCGGTTGCGGAAATTGTGGAAATGTTACGACATGAGCGGTTTTGGCAGGTACCGTTACAATTCTTTCGAGGGAAAGGGACACTGGTTGCCTGGCGTAATGGCCCATAAAGAGAATATCGAAAAGGTTGATTTTTCAAAAGTACCGGCAAATATTCCGTTAAAAAAAATGCTGATTGAAGCACACCGCGAGTTTTATACTCCTCCCCGTTTAAAAGATTCAGTTTTTAAATTGATAAAACAGGGAAAGATGAAGTTAAAATCGCTCAGTAAAACCAAAATTTAATTACTTTCACCATTGTTTTAACCAATAAATCTAATTTGAATTATGAAGACATTTAATAATTTGTTAATCAAAAAGTTATCTCTCATTATCCTATTTGTTTTTGCTATCGGTACAATTCTTTCCGCACGCGATTATTACCAGATTACTGTGTACAACATCAAGGACAAAGCCCAGGAAACCACGCTTGACAGTTACCTGAAAGATGCTTACCTGCCCGCGCTGCACAAAGCAGGTATTAAAAAAGTGGGGGTTTTTAAACCTATCGCCATCGAAATTACGGCAGGGCAAAAGATTTTTGTTTTTATTCCGTTAAAAGACCTGGGGCAGATTGAAAAACTGGAAACTGCACTTGAAAAAGATGCTGCTTATCAAAAAGCCGGGGCGGCATACATCAACGCACCTTACGACAATCCGCCATATGTACGGATGGAATCTATACTTTTACGGGCATTTACTTCGCAACCCGAATTTTTTGCACCCAAATTCAGCACTCCAAAAAAGGAGCAGATATTCGAGCTGCGCAGTTACCAGAGTGCAACCGAAAAGATTTACCGTAAAAAAGTGGAGATGTTCAATGAAGGAGGTGAGACTGAAATCTTCAAAAAAATAGGGGCAAATGCAGTTTTTTATGGAGAAGTACTTTCAGGAAGCGAAATGCCGAATTTAATGTATATGACCAGTTACGAAAACATGAAAGCGAATGAAAACTGCTGGAAAGCTTTCCGTGAACACCCCGACTGGAAAAAGCTTTCGGGAATGGAAGAATACAAAAATACGGTTTCAAAAATCTCAAAATACATACTTTTCCCTGCTGAGTATTCTGATTTATAAAGGCCTCCCCCCACCCTTCCTTAGGAGGGGAGAAAAAAGAGAACAAAACAAAAAATACCCTTTCCTGAGGAAAAAAGGAAGGGGCATATTTTATTCGGTCAACAAAATATCCATCTTTGCCGTTATTGTAGTCGTATATATTTACAGAGAATGATTTA
>JBBIVS010000027.1:1807-12110 GCA_037439605.1 Draconibacterium sp.
GGAACCCTGGGTGGTGTTTGTGCATGGCGCAGGTGGCAGCAATGCGGTGTGGTTTAAACAGTTGCGCGAATTTAAAAAGCATTTTAACGTGCTCGTTATCGATTTGCGCGGCCACGGCAAATCAAAAGATCATTACACCGATTCAGAGATTTACAGATTCAACGAAATTGCATTTGATGTGATCCGGATTATGGATCATCTGCAAATTCAGAAGGCACATTTTGTAGGTATTTCGCTGGGTTGCATTGTTATCCGTGCCATCGACAATCTGGCTCCCGGCCGGGCAGAATCCATAATTTTAGGCGGAGCAGTAATTCAGTTCAACAAAAAAATAAACACCCTCGTAAACACCGCTAAACTACTTCAGGCGATTTTGCCTTACATGTGGCTGTACAAAATCAATGCATGGATCTTAATACCTTCAAAAAAACATGCTGAATCGCGTAAACTTTTTATCCGCGAAGCAATGAAACTGGGCGGAAAAGAGTTTCGGAAATGGCTTAAAATGTCGAATGAAATCAGGGAAAACCTGCACGAATTTATAAGAAAAGAAGCATCTGCACCGGTTTTATATTTAATGGGAGAACGCGATCACATGTTTTTGCCCATGGTTTCCAATCTGGTCAAAAAACACATCAATTCGAAACTTGAGGTCATCCACAACAGTGGCCATGTTTGTAACCTCGACCAGCCTGAAGTTTTTAACCAAACGGCCATCGGTTTTATCAATTCAATCACAAAAAAGGAACAGGATTATCATTTGGCAGTTTGAAATATTGGTTAAAAAGGGCCCTTTCAGTACTCCCTTATTAAAATCATTCTGCCAAAAAACACGAAGCCGGTAAATTTGCCCCGTTAAATAAATTGGGTGTTGCGGTGTTTCGCCATGCAAACCTCACGGAAACAGGTTCTTTTACGTTTTTTGACTCCACAACCACCTGATCATTTATTATGGTGGCATCAGCCGGATAATATATTTTGTCGGCTCCCGCAATTTCAAAATGGGTTAATTTTTCGCCTTTAAAATGCAATCCGGCAGCATGGTCAAATGAAATAACTGCTTTACCCTTGTCGATTTTCATACCCCTGAACAGTGGCCCGGAATCCTCGACTTTTATTGTTTTGTAATGACGGTTCAAAGCCATGTTGGCAAAACGCAAACCAACATCTTTTTTGTTTTTAGGGTGAATATCGGTTGTGTCGCCAATGTCACTGATTACAACCATTCCGGTATTTGGTACTTCAAGCGCTTTTCGCTGAGCTTCCATAACAACCATACCTTCCGATGGTTTTCCGTATTTGTACGGGGCAATTTGCGCAAAATAAAACGGGAACTCCCTGCCCCAGTCTGCCCGCCAACTTCCGATTAAAGCAGTAAGCAGTTTTGTGTAAGCGTATCCGTTAACCGTGTTTCCTTCGCCCTGGTACCACAAAACACCGGCAATCGGGAACGGAACCAACGGCGCAATCATCGAATTGTACAACCTCCCCGGTTCAACAGGGCCCCAGGGAACAGGTTTCTGTAACGCTGCGGCTTTATTCAAAAAGTAATCATTTTGAATTACTTCTTCCGGAATCCAGGCTTCGGCAGGTGTTCCGCCCCAACTCGAATTAATCAGTCCGACTGGAATACCCAACTCAGCGTGCAACTTCTGTCCGAAAAAATAGGCAACTGCGCTAAAGTCGCGCATGGTGGCAGGAGTACATTCAGTCCATTCACCTGTGCAATGGTTTTGCGGCGAAGTGGCGCTGCTGTGATAAACATTGAAAAACCTGACATTTGGATAATTGGCTTTGGCAATTTCTTCATCGCGGTTAACCAATCCTGCCTGTGCCGACCACTCCATGTTAGACTGACCTGAACACAGCCAGACCTCTCCAACCATCACATTTTTATAATTTATTTCGTTGTAACCTTTTATTTGTATGGTAAACGGGCCGCCCGCTCCCGGAGTTTTTACGGCAATTTTCCAGGTTCCCTGGTTATCGGCTTTTGTGCTCAGTTCACCATTGTCCCAACTGGTTTTTATCATCACTGGCTCAGCTGGTTTTGCCCAACCCCAAAAAACAACTTCAGAATTTCGTTGCAAAACCATGTTATCAGCAAAAATTTCGGGCATTGAGATATTTGCGTTGACAACTGTTGCCAACAACAAAAGAAAACATGCAATAAAAGTCGGCCTGATTATTTGTTTCATGAAATTGAATTTAAAAATAAAAGCATAAAATTAGAAATATTTGCAGGTGACAGAACAAAAAAACACGCTTAATTTTCTGAGCTGCCATGATCACAATTTGTTGGTCAATTTTTCAAAATTCAGAATTTTGGAAAAGTTATGGATAGTTTTTATTCAACTTTTTTTGGCAAGTTATTTTCCCAAACCACTTTTATATTCGAGAGGTACCAGTCTTTTCCGTTGGTTTTGTTTCCCTGGAAAAACAGGTAGTCGTCGCCGTTGGGATTGGCGAAAATATGCGGGTGGCCCGATTCACTTTCATTCCATTCACCGGGTTTTCCGTTTGTAAGAAAAGGCTTGTCTGACAAGCGTTCCCAGTGGATTCCATCGCTACTTTTTGCAACGCCAATCCGCTGAGGCGCATTGTTGTAAGCGCCTGCATAAAACATAAAAAGTTCGCCATTTTTATTGATCACCGAGGCGCCTTCAATACAATCTTTTTCCCAGGGCAGTTCAGGTTTCAGTATTGGACCGGCAGTTGAAAGGTGTTGCCAGTCTTCCCGGTTGAAATCAGTATTTCCCGGTGCAACTGCAACTCCCTGCATCTGAATTTTAAAAGCTGTATCCCGGGTGGCATAATACAGGTAATATTTGTCCTTGAACCGAATCACCTCGGCATCGATGGCGCGGCCACAATTCCAGTCGCCATCGGGTTTGAAAATCGGGTTTGTTTTGTTGCGTGTAAAGGTTAATCCATCGGTTGACCAGGCGTGGCAAATTGCATCATTTCGCCCGTTTCCGTAAGTCTGGTAAAAAAGATGCACTCTATCACCCAAAACCATCGCACAGGGAGCGGCAAATCCTTTCGATTCGTAAAATGCTTCCGGATCGGAATTCACCTCGCCAACTCTTTTCCAATGAATTAAATCTTTACTTTCTGCAATTCCAATTCCCCAGCCATACAATTTTCCTTCTCTATCAGTATATCCGGGTACCGAATAATACATCAGGTAACGCCCATGAAACCAGATGACATGCGGGTCCTTTGAAAATGGAACACCGGTGCGCACGGTATCGCCAAAATACATGGCAGGAAATCTGCCCGTTGGTTGCTGGGCTAAAGAAAATAGTACAGAAAACACAGTGGTAATGACAAGCAGATATCTGAGCATAATTGTAGATTTATTGATGACTGCAATATTAGGAATAGTTTTACGATTGTATTAATGAGTTACAAAACTTTGAAAAATTTACGATGAATATATCAATTTACATTTCAAAATTTATTGTGCCATCGATGCCTGTTTTAAACCATATTAGCAATATTAGCTTATTAGATTGATTTGACGGTTGTGCAGATTTCGGGAATTTCCAAAAAAACATGTTCCTGAAATTAAATAAAACGGAGTGTAATTTGAAATTTGTATTTTGGTCAGGATTTTAAAACATAAACCATGGCATTAATAACCAAAACCAACTGTTTCCTGCTCACATCAATTTTAATTTTTTCAGGTTGCTCAAAAAAGGCAAAACAAGTTCAAAAATCAGGCAATCCGGTTTTTGAGGGTTGGTACGCCGACCCGGAAGGTGTTGTTTTTGGCGATGAATTCTGGATTTATCCGACAACCTCCGACGATTATGAAAAGCAGGTTTTTTTCGATGCATTTTCATCAAAAGATTTGGTAACCTGGGAAAAGCATGCACGAATTCTGGACACCACTGTCATTACGTGGGCCAAACAGGCAATGTGGGCGCCCTCGGTTGTGGAGAAAGCAGGAAAGTACTATTTCTTTTTTGGAGCGAACGATTTGCAGCGAAAAGGCAGTGTATATTTCGATGAAAAAAATCCGTTAAATAAAACCGGTGGAATTGGAATTGCATTGGCCGATTCGCCCGGTGGTCCTTACAGGGATTATCTTGGGAAACCACTGATTGACGATTTTTATAACGACGCCCAACCCATTGACCAGTTTGTTTACCGCGATTCAGACAACCAGTATTACATGTTTTACGGTGGCTGGGGAAAATGTAATCTTGTAAAACTGAACGATGATTTTACCGGTTTCATTCCCTGGGAAGATGGAACAGTTTTCAAAGATATCACCCCTGAAAATTATGTTGAAGGTCCGGTATTGTTCCAGCGAAAGGGGAAATACTATTTTATGTGGTCGGAAGGCGGATGGACCAACGGAACCTACAAAGTTGCTTACGGAATTTCTGATAAAATCATGGGGCCATTTCAACGAATCGGCACAATTCTCGAATCGGATGAAAATGTGGCAACCGGAGCCGGGCACAATTCTGTAATTAATATCCCGGGTACCGACCGCTGGTTGATTGTTTATCACCGCCGGCCTATCCCCAATCTCGATCGCGACCACCGGGTTACTTGTATTGACAAACTTGAATTCAATAATGACGGAACCATAAAACCGGTAAAAATGACTTTTGAAGGGGTGAGCCTGAAAAAGTGAATCTTAAATAAAAATATTTTTCAAAATGAATAAAAAATAGCGTTGGCACTGGTTTTTATTTATTTAACTCTTTCTCTATCAGTTGAACTGTCAATTCTACTCCATTTACATTTTGGAGTCTTTTCGAAATCTCTTCTGCCTTTTTCTTGTATCTCTCATCAGAGTTACATTCTGTAATAGCTGATGAAATTGCTTCTGCTGTAATTTTCTTAAAATCACAGACGTTTGGACCCAAACCTAATTTAACAATTTGCTTACGGTTGTCAAACTGATCGCCCATAAAAGGAAATGCAGCTTGTGGAATGCCCGCTCTGGCTATTGCTGCCAATGTTCCGGTTCCTCCATGATAAATGACAGCTGATAATTTAGGGAACAACAATTCAAATGGCATTTCGTCAACAAAAATAATATCACGACTATCAATTACTGGCAAGTTAGCCCATCCTTTTGAAATGATAAGTCTCTGACCTGTCAAGTCACGCACTTTTTCAAACATAGCAGTATACTTTTCTGGGTTCGTTATTGGGTTACTGCCAAATCCAATATATATCGGAGGTTTCCCTGAACTAAGAAAATCCATGACTTTGTCTGGTAATCCAATTTTTGATGGAAGAAGCATGAAACCTGTTTGAGTAAAAGCAAATGCTGAATTTTCACGTGCCGCATTAATTTCTTTATCACATGCCAGAAGGACATTTTCTCCAAGCCAATGTTCCCAAATATCTTTAATTGGAGAGAGACCATGCTTTACACGTGCTTTGTTTATATAACCTTTCATCATGAGATTCATCATCTTTCTCCCAAAGCCAAACATCATACGATTTTTCAATGGGTCATCTTTTGTAGTACCCAGAATGATAGGATAGAAAGCTACAAATCTGTATGGAACTTTTAAAATATCAGCTGCCGTTTGTACTCCCATTACAATACCTGCTCCCAATATTAAGTCAACTCCTTTTATCAAATCGGGTAAAAGGTTTATCTGGTCTAAAATAATTTTTTTCCCTTGACTTGGTGAAATTTTTACAGCTACACCACCTTTTTGTTTTTCAGGATTTTCCTTAATCGATTTCTTAATCTCGGGGCCGAAATGAATAAACTGGCAATTATGCATCTTTGCAAGTTCTTCGTTTTCAGATGGGGCACAAATAATAACATTATGTCCTTTGTCCATTAAACCTGTTGCCAATGCAATCATTGGTTGAACATCTCCCCTTGTTCCTAATATTACTAAAGCTACTTTCATATCATTGAAGATTTAACCTGAATTATTCATAAAACTATAAAAAATCGGGTTGTAATTTTTGTTATCTCATTGATATGCAATATCTTTGAGGTGTATAAAACATAAAAACAACCCGATGTGTAAAATTACAGATAATTCGACAGAAACCAGTGAAATTCCGGCAGGATTTTGTACACCAACCCTTCTTAACCTTTCAGACTTTAACCGGAAGAAAGTAGAAGTCTGGTTCAATGTTGAGCAGATCCAATGACGGTGGGCTTTTGTACGGACTGGGAAACAACCGCCGCGCAATGGGCATTGCTGCTGTAAGTTTCGAAAACGGAGTTACAACCGACGCCGGTTATTATGAGTTGGATGAAAACCTGAACCTCGTTGCAAAAACCGATCTGGAAACCCAATCATTTATAAAAGAGAAATTCGCGATTCCTGAAAAAGTGCTTGAATTTGAAGAATCTTCGGTTTTGGTGATTGACGATAAAAACCGCCGCTGGAGGTTGCCGCTGGGAAACGATTCGTTTAAACAATTGACCGATGCTGCCCGATTGCGCATTTGCCGCGAAGTAGCCACCGAGCGCGACCTTTTCAACTGCGCCGGTACATTTTATGAACTGCCTGCTGAAAATGCCGATGGGTTTGCAAAAATCCGCCCGGTTTCATCACACAATTTCAGGATTCACGATTATGCATCGTATCGTGGAATGATTGTAATTACCGGGCTGAATAAAGATGTAAAATCCGGCGAACACATTATGGTCTCTGAAGATGGAAAAACCGCAGTCTGGCTGGGTGTTATCGACGATTTATGGGAAATGGGTAAACCAACCGGACATGGCGGGCCATGGAAAAATTCAGCCGTAAAAGCCGGTGAACCTTCCGACCCGTATTTAATCGGTTTTTACGACAAACGAACGTTGGAAATTTCGCATCAAACCGCACAGCCTGTAACCTTCAGAATTGAAGTGGAACCCATCGGTCATGGTCCTTGGATGCTTTACAAAGAAGTAAAAGTGAATGCAGGCGAAACATTCAAATACGAATTCCCCGTCGGTTTTCAGTCCCGCTGGGTAAGGTTCGTAGCGGATAAAGATTGTGTGGCAACTGCGTGGTTGGAATACAAATAAAAAGGAAAATCATTCCGGCTCCATTTTATCCGGTTGATACGGGTTTCGCATTTAATGACATATCGATTTTAACTGATTAACCCAATACTTTAAATATCCATTTGAATAATTTTAAACAAATTTTAGGAAACGATTCCGTTAATAGAAAACGTTTCCGAAAAAGTTTTCCATTAACTTTTTGGTGATAAAAAAATTAATTTCTTCAAATTTGAAAAGATTTAATTTACTGATTTAAACTAAACAATAAACCATGTATAAACTATTTACGATTTTCACAACAATCCTGCTTTTTACAAATGTATTTGCACAAAGCAATGCAAATACTGCTGTCTCAAAACAAAACGATACCCGCATGCAATGGTGGAAAGATGCCAAATTCGGCATGTTTATCCACTGGGGAATATACTCGGTTCCATCGGGGAAATGGGGCGATGTTACAACCTATGGCGAATGGATTATGCATTCGGCAAAAATTCCGAGAGCGGAATATGCAGCGCTGGCACAAAAGTTTAATCCTACACAATTCAATGCTGATGAATGGGTGAAATTAGCAAAAGATGGAGGTCAGAAATATATTGTAATTACCTCGAAGCATCACGATGGTTTTGCCATGTTTGGTTCAAAGGCAAGCCCTTACAATATTGTGGATGCCACACCTTTCAAACGCGATATTCTGAAAGAACTTGCCGAAGCCTGTCGCAAACAGGATATGAAACTGGGTTTTTATTATTCGCAGGCACAGGACTGGTATCACCCGGGCGGCGCGGTTTCGGGCAATGTAGAATGGGACGAAACCCACAAGGGCGATATGAATAAATATGTAGAAGAAATTGCTATTCCGCAGGTGAAGGAAATACTTGCCAATTATGGCGATGTGGCTGTTTTGTGGTGGGACACGCCAACCAACATGACACAGGAAATGGCACAGAAACTGGCCGACCTGACAAAACCCTATCCCAACCTGATTACGAACAACCGCCTCGGTGCAGGAATGGGTGGCGACCTTGAAACTCCGGAGCAGTTTGTACCGGCAACAGGTTTCCCGGGCCGCAACTGGGAAGTTTGCATGACGATGAATGGTCACTGGGGCTACAACGCCTACGACGACCGCTGGAAAAGCACCACCGATTTGCTCCAAAAATTGATTGACATTGTGAGCAAAGGCGGAAACTTTTTGCTGAATGTGGATCCAAACCAATATGGAATTATTCCCGAGGTTTGCCAGCAAAACCTGCGCGAAATGGGCGATTGGCTGAAAATCAACGGCGAAGCAATTTATGGAACACAGACCAGTCCTTTCCCTTATCTGTCATGGGGGCGTGCCACACTGAAAGGTCAGAAATTGTATTTGCATGTGTTCGACTGGCCAAAAGATGGCAAACTGGTTGTGCCTTTTTCGAATAAAATTAACAACGCTTATTTGTTGGCCGATGCCAAAACCATCCTGAAAGTTACTGCAGGAAAAGAAAACTCAACCATACAACTTCCTTCGTATGCACCCGATAAAATTGCATCGGTAGTGGCTGTTGAGTTTGAAGGAAACCCGGTCGTTCAGCCCATTCCATCGCAGGGAGCAAAAGTTTCGGCTACTTCAACCGGAGAAGGAAGCCAGACAAGTTTTGTAACAGATGGCGACCCGAAAAACAAATGGCAGGCTGCCAAAGGTGAAAAATCGGCTACACTCGAAATTGAATTGGTAAAACCTGCAGCAATACAATGTCTTTCGCTGGTTGAGCCCTGGCATCCCTGGGACGGAATCAAACAAAATATTGAATTGTACAGTAAGGACGGCAACGAATGGAAGTTGGTAACAAAAGCACAGACTGAGGGTTCGGGGCTGACACAGAACTTTCAGCCGGTAACTTCACAAAGATTTAAACTGGTTATTCAAAACGAAAAACAGGCTCCAACAATCAACGAAGCCATTCTTTTCAGGGCTGAATAGGTTTCATATTAATGACTTAAGAATTAGTAAGAATTGAATTTAATCAACGATGAGTAAATTTAAACTCTTGATTATTATCCTTCCGCTGATTGCACATTTAAGTGCCTTCCTATCTTTTGCACAAACTCCAGTCTCCCCTTTTTCAAATGCTGAGGTAAAACTAAATCCGTCGTGGATTAAACAACGCGAAGCCCTGAATACAGCATATTTACATCAACTCGATCCTGACAGATTGCTGCACAATTTCAGGGTGAATGCCGGATTGCCATCTTCCGCAAAACCACTTGAAGGGTGGGAAAGCCCAAATATCGGACTTCGGGGGCATTTTACAGGCCACTATCTTTCAGCGTGTGCTTCTGTTGTTAATAGTGACGGGGATTCCCTGCTGGCAAAAAGAATCAGTTATATAATTAATGTTCTGGCTGAATGTCAGAAAAAACTGGGTGGCAAGTATTTAAGCGCTTTTCCGGTGGCTGATTTCGATACCCTTGAAAAAAATTACGGGGGAGTGTGGGCTCCATATTACACATATCACAAAATAATGCAGGGTTTGCTCGATGTTTACTTATACACCGGAAATGAAAAAGCATATCAAATCGTGCTGAATATGGCCGATTATGTGGAAACCAGAATGTCAAAACTACCTGAAGCAGAAATTGAAAAAATCCTTTTTTCTGCTGAAGCCAACCCCACCAATGAAGCAGGTGGAATGAATGAAGTTTTGCACAACCTGTACGGGGTTTCCAAAAACGAAAAGCACCTGAAACTGGCGAAAATATTCGACCGGAAGTGGTTTTATCAGCCTTTGATGGAGGGAAACGACATTCTTTCGGGCCTGCACTCGAACACCCACATTGTTTTGGTAAATGGATATGCGCGGCGGTTTGAAAATACCGGAGAAACTGACTTTCAAAAAGCGGCTGAAAATTTCTGGGAAATGTTGGTGAATCATCACGCTTATGTAAACGGTTCGAGCAGCGGACCGCGGCCGATTGCAACAACGCCAACCTCGCGAATTGCCGAACACTGGGGCCATGCCGGCCATTTAAGTGCAACGCTCACCGGCGAAATTGCCGAGTCGTGCGTAACACACAACACCCAGAAATTAACAGCCAATCTTTTTTGCTGGACGGCTGATCCTGAATATGCTGATGCATACATGAACACTTTTTACAACGCTGTATTGCCAATTCAAAACAGCGAAAATGGTGCTGTGGTTTATCACCTCCCGTTGGGTTCGCCGCGGACCAAAAACTATCTGAAAGAGAATGATTTTAAATGTTGCAACGGTTCGGGTATCGAGGCTTTTTCCCAACTGAATTCAAACATATATTTTCACA
>JBBIVS010000027.1:12152-14118 GCA_037439605.1 Draconibacterium sp.
AAGAAAAAGGAATTACTTTAGAACAACGAACCAATTTTCCTGAAGAACCAAAGACTCAAATCAGTATTTCTGCAAAAAAACCAACTCAATTTGCCTTGAATCTCCTGATTCCTTCGTGGGCAAATGAACAAACCAAGGTGTTGTTGAACGGGAAGCCGTTCAAAACCAACATTAAACCGGTTTCCTTTATTACAATCGACAGGGAGTGGAAAAACGGGGATCAGGTGGAGCTTCAGTTTGAATATCAATTTCACCTGAAAACCATGCCCGATAATATTAATGTGATTGCCTTGTTTTATGGCCCGGTTCTGCTGGCTTTTGAAACCACAAAAGAGTTGATATTAAAGGGGTACCAGAAAGAAATTCTGCAGTCAATCAGTAAACAACCCAACGAATTTTCTTTCATTCTGAAAAACAACGGGATTGATTATAAACTGGTTCCGTTTTATCGGTTAACAAACGAATCTTACGGCGTTTATGCAACCATCAGAAATGAATACTGACGCAAAAAATGAACGATGAATAAACTAAAAAAATAAAAAAATTTAAAACCAATACGATGAAACGAAGTACAATATTCACCTTACTTATTTTAATCGCAGGATTGTTATCTGCTCAAAACTCCATATTTATCGAGGCTGAGAGCTTTAGTGAAAAAGGAGGTTGGGTTGTCGATCCGCAGTTTGTTGAACAAATGGGATCGCCCTATTTGCTGGCGCATGGAATGGGTGTTCCGGTAAAAGATGCACAAACGGGAATCGAGGTTAAAACTGACGGGAAATATCATGTCTGGGTGAGGACAAAAAACTGGGCCCCGGGAAATTGGGATGCCCCAGGGAGATTTCTCGTTTTGGTTGACGGTAAAAAACTGGAAAGGGAATTAGGGAAAAACCCGGGGTGGAATTGGGAATATGCCGGAAGTGTCAATTTAAAAATGGGGGAAACAAAAATTTCACTTCACGATTTAACTGGTTTTGAAGGCCGCTGCGATGCTATTTTTCTGACCATGAAGAAAAATGAAAAACTTCCGGCAGAAGCAGAAGCAATGAAAAAATGGCGTTTGGCACAATCAGGAGTTCCCGAAATACCGCAAAAAACAGTGAAATATGATTTGGTCGTTGTTGGCGGAGGAATTGCAGGAACCGCTGCTTCCATTGCCGCCGCAGAGCAGCGAATGAAGGTTGCCTTGATACACGACAGGCCGGTTTTGGGAGGAAATGCCAGCGGCGAAATCCGTGTTCACACCCTCGGAATTTACGGGAAGTTTGAACGGATTCTGAAAATGATTGATACCGGACACTATCCGAATGGTTCGGCAGAAGCGCTAAAAGAGGATCAGAGGCGGTTGGCAAATGTGGAGAAATATGAAAATATCTATCTATTTTTGAATTACAGGGCTTTTGCTGCTGAAGCCATTAACAATAAAATTACCTCGGTTGACGCACGCCACACTTCAACGGGTGGGATGGTGCGGTTTGAAGCCCCGCTTTTTGTGGATTGTACCGGCGATGGCTGGATTGGTTACTGGGCGGGCGCTGAATTCAATTATGGCAGGGAAGCGTCTTCGAAATACAACGAAAACTGGGATGCGCAGGGACTATTGTGGAGTCCGGAAACTCCGGATAATTTTGTAATGGGTTCATCGGTTTTGTGGGGATCTGAAAATGCCGGAAAACCCGTCAAATTCCCTGAAGTTCCCTGGGCAATGGATGTAGCGCAAAATTATTCAGAAAAAAACGGTGAGTGGCAATGGGAATTTTCGCGGAACGATTTAAGTCAGATTGATGATGCCGAAACCATTCGCGACCACATGTTCAGGGCCATTTACGGTTCGTTTTACAACTACAAAAATCCGCCAACCGGTAAACCAAATACCGATCAGGCAAAATTTGGCGCTATTGATAACAAGTTACAGCAACAAAAAGCCGACAGTCTTCAGTTAAAATGGGTATCTTATCTTTTGGGA
>JBBIVS010000028.1:0-14118 GCA_037439605.1 Draconibacterium sp.
TCTTTTAATGCGCGATTCGAAGAAAATGGTTTGTATTGATTTAAATTTGTAGGAAAAGATGAAAAACAAAGGAATCATAACATTTTTAATCGTTCTTGCGGTGGTGATAGTTGCCGTCATTGTGAGCGATTACGTGAGTGACAAGCCCGACAAAACCGGTCCGAACCCGTTTGAATACAATGTGGATAATTTTAAAACGGTTGATTCAACGCTCATACATTTTAAAGAGACCAAAAATTTCAGGATCAGCTTTGAACAGCCTGCAGCAATCAGCGTTAATAGCAATCTGATATACGTGGCTGGAGATTTGCATATACAAGTAATTGATATTTCCGGAAATCTTTTAAATACGCTTGAAATGCCCGGTTTACCCAAAACCATTGATGTTAACGGCGACCGGATTTATGCAGCCATTAACAATCAAATTATGGTTATCAGCCATTCAGGTGAATTAATCAGCGCATGGAAAGCGCTTGAAAATGGCTCATCGGTAACCGCAATTGCAGCCGGTGAAAAGGAGGTGTACGTTGCCGATGCCGGAAAGCGCAAAGTTTTGAAATACAATACCGATGGGGAATTACTGCTTGAATTTGACGGCAAAGCCGACGAGGGTGTTTTACACGGTTTTATTATCCCAAGCGGTTTTTTCGATTTAGACTTTAATCCCGATGGTGATTTGTGGGTAGTGAATCCCGGAATGCACTCGCTTGAAAACTATACAGAAGATGGGAACCTGCGCGAACACTGGAACAACACCAGCATGATGACCGAAGGTTTCAGCGGGTGCTGCAATCCGGCGTATTTCACCTTTTTGCCCGATGGCCGTTTTGTTACCAGTGAAAAGGGATTGGTGCGCATTAAAACCTACAAACCTTCGGGTGAGTTCGATGGCGTTGTAGCCGCCCCGGTTAAATTCACCGAAGAAGGCAAAGCGCCCGATGTGGCCACAGATACAGCCGGAAATGTTTATGCCCTCGACTTTGACAAAAAAATGATTCGGGTATTTGAACCGAAAAACTGATTAGAACCATGAACCGAAAAGATTTTTTTAACACCGCTGGTCGCCTCATCATACTTGGCGGAATTACCGCTTCGGCAGGCTACCTCGTTGTAAACAAAAAGGTTTCAGCAACCTGCACCGAATCACCGACGTGCAAATCATGCGGCAAATTCGCCAAATGCGAACTGCCACATGCGAAAGAAACAAAAGAGGGAAAAAACGTGAAATAAGAAATCCTGAAAGGATTTAATTTGCATATCCCCGGGTTGAAACCCGGGGATATGCAAACCAACATAACCCGGCCCGCTGTTTGAAAAGCAGGCCTACTGATTTTGAGATTATGGAAACAAATAAAACACAAAACCGCCGCAAATTTATTCAGAACGGAGTCAGGCTTTCACTGCTGCTCTCGCTGGGTACAGTCAGCGCTGCCGCATTACGCAAGATAACTGACGACGATTATGTGTGGCAAATCGATCCGTTTGAATGTACCCAATGTGGCCGCTGTGCAACCGACTGTGTCAAAAAACCTTCTGCTGTAAAATGTGTTCATGCTTATGCACTTTGCGGCTACTGCGATTTATGCGGTGGCTACCTGAAACCAGGCGCTATTGCCCGCGACACCGGTGCTGAAAACCAGCTTTGTCCCACCGCAGCTATCGAACGTAAATTTATCGAAGAACCTTATTTCGAATATCATATCATCGAAGACCTTTGCATTGGTTGCGGGAAATGTGTAAAAGGCTGCACCTCATTTGGCAACGGCTCTCTGCATCTGCAAATCATTCACGACATCTGCGATAACTGTAACGAGTGCGCCATTGCCCGCGTTTGCCCGTCGAATGCAATTAAAAGGGTAAAAGCCAGCGAAGCCTACAAAGTAAAAGGCGACTTTACCAACAAAACCAAAGCCTGATTGAAATGAAAGAAAAAAAATATAATCCAATTCAACTTTTCTTTTTCAAATTCCTCCCCTCAGGGGAGGTTAGGTGGGGCTTTTCTCTCCCCTTCGGTGAGATTAAGAGGGGCCTATTCATTCTTTCATTTCTAATTTTTAATTTTTCATTGGCTTTTGCCCAGCAACAACGATTCCCCAAACCCGAATTTTCAACAGGTTATGAGACCCCATCAACCATAGTTCCCGAACCCCGCGCTTTGGCACTTGAATACTTCGACGTGGCTGTTTTGCTAGTGGTTCTTTCACTGGCAAGCTGGCTGGTACTGAAACAAAGGTCGCGGCAGGGAGTGTTGTGGCTTTCACTTTTCACGCTTGCCTACTTTGGGTTTTACCGCGAAGGATGTATTTGTTCCATCGGCTCAATTCAAAATGTAACACTCTCGTTTACCGACCCGAATTATGCCATTTCGGTTACCGCACTGTTGTTTTTCATACTTCCGCTGGGGTTCACACTTTTCTTTGGCCGTACTTTTTGTGCCGGGGCCTGTCCGCTCGGTGCTATTCAGGATGTAGTGATAATGAAACCCATCAGTCTGCCTAAATGGCTGAACAAAACACTGGGGCTTATCCCTTATTTGTACCTTTCGCTGGCCGTACTTTTTGCAGCCACCGGCACCGATTTTATTATTTGCCGTTACGACCCCTTTGTCGGGATTTTCCGCATGGATGCCAAATTTCACATGGTGGTTCTGGGAATCGCATTTTTACTCATGGGCATGTTTGTGGCACGCCCCTACTGCCGGTTTCTTTGTCCGTACAGTGTTTGGCTGAGCTGGATGTCGCGTTTTTCAAAATGGCACATGACCATCACCCCATCGAAATGTATTCAGTGTAAACTGTGCGCAAATTCCTGTCCGTTCGATGCCATCGACTTCCCTACCAACGAAAAGGAAGTCATCAAATCTGGGCTCGGACCAAAACGGTTTCTTATTTATGCATTCGTAATCCCCTTGTGGGTGGCGTTCGGTGTTTTTGTCGGTGCAAAATCGCACACTTTCCTGTCAAAAGCCAATCCGGATGTTTACTTAGCAGAATTGCTCATTTCAAATCCTGAAATAAAAAACGACAAAGACAATATTGATGTGCAGACATTCCTTTCATCCGGAAAAACGCTTGAAACGTTGGTAAAAGAAGCCGGAATAATTCGTGAAAAGTTTTACACAGGCAGCATGATTGCCGGTGGTTTTATGGGGATTGTAATTGGAATGACACTTTTAAACACAGTGGTTTTCCGCAAACGCCAGGATTACGAACCGCATCGCGGCAACTGCCTTAGCTGTGCGCGGTGTATGAACTACTGCCCGGTGGAGAAGTAATGCATGAATGCGTGAATTCGTGAAAGCGTGAATGAAAAAAATGCAAAATTGAGCGAATTGGTAAATGGGTGTCGCGGTTTAAAACCGCGATTATAAAATTGAAAGAATATTGAGGTTATAAAATCAGAACCCTGAAAGGGATCAATATGAATAACCCCGGATTTCAACCTGGGGATGACAAAAAAAAAAGAGAAACGGGCGCATCCACGTTAGAAGATTAAAAATCGAAAAGCACTATGCGCCAAAAAACAAAAACAAGATTGAAAAAACGACATAAAAACCACTTCAATAAAATATGACCAACAACGACAAAATAAAACTCGCACAAAACATCGCCATTATCGCCGGAATATTCTGTTCGTTAGTTGCGCTGCTGCTGCTGCTCAACTTCTGGCAGATTTCAAAAACCGACCCCATTAAAAGCAAAGCGCTTGAAGTATTGGTCGAAACACTGAAAGATGACCCCAACAACGATGGGCTGAAAGCCGAAATCCGAAGTTACGACTTACTTGCACGTAAAGCTTATTTCAACAGTCAATGGCAGATTCAAACTGGTGCAGTACTGCTGATTTTTGGCGCCATCGTACTTGCTTTTGCGCTGCGTGTGTATTATTCTGCTAAAGCTAAAATTGAAGCGCCGGACAAAGTGCTTGAAAATGAAATTGCAAGCCGTATTCTTGCACAAAAAGGTATCATTATTACCGGAGTTGTGGTATTTGCGCTGGCAATTGCAGCATCATTCGTAACGGTCAATTATTTAGAAAAATACAACATCGAGGCGGTTGTGGCTGAAAATGGGCCACAACCCACAGAAGAAGGAATTCAGATAATCGATGTAGGTTCGGTAAAAACAGATTCTGCACGGGCAGTAATCCCCGGCGATTCTGCAGTTTCTGCCACAATGGTAACCGATTCGGTTAAAACTGAAACAACACCGGCTGTTGTTGCTTTGACGGCGCAAAACATCAAAAATAACCACAACGCTTTCCGCGGCCCGTTTGCACAGGGTATTTCCTTTCATAAAAATATTCCAACAAAATGGGATGGCACTGCCGGAACCAACATCGCATGGAAAGCCGCGATTCCAAAACACGGATATAATTCACCTGTAATTTGGGGCGACAAAATATTTGTCTCCGGCGCCGATAATCAAAGCCGCGAGGTTTACTGTTACGACCGAAACACCGGGAAACTGCTCTGGACTGGCAAAGCCGACAAAATTCAGGGTTCGCCGGCCAATCCCCCAAGAGTGACGGAAGACACCGGACTCGCTGCTCCCACGCTTGCAACCGATGGCAATCACGTTTTTGCCATTTTTGGCACAGGTGATATTATTGCTTTCGACATGAACGGGACAAGAATTTGGGCAAGAAACCTCGGTGTGCCCGACAACCATTACGGGCATTCTTCGTCGTTGTTGGTGTGGGACAACAAACTCTTTATTCAATACGACACCAACCGTGGTGGCAAGGTAATGGCACTGAAAAGTGCAACCGGCGAAACAGCCTGGGAAAAAATAAGGTCGTCAAAAATTTCCTGGGCAAGTCCTGTACTTGCGCAGGTTGACGGCAAGGACCAGCTCATTCTTACCGCAGACCCGATTGTGGCTGGATATGACATAAAAACCGGGGATGAACTGTGGCAGGTAAAATGCATGATGGGCGAAGTGGGGCCGTCGGTGGGTTTTGCCGATGGTATTGTGGTGGCAGCCAACGAATATGCAAAAATGGTGGCCATCGATATTAAAACACATATGATTCTTTGGGAAGATGATGAATACCTGCCCGAGGCCTCAAGCCCACTGGCATACAACGGACATGTTATTATTGCAACAAGTTACGGAGTACTTGCCTGTTACGATTTAAAAACCGGCGAAAAATACTGGGAACACGATGTGGGCAAAACCCTTTATTCATCGCCAATGTATGCTGATGGGAAGATTTTTATGATGGATAACGACGGAGTAATGCGGATTTATGAATTTGGAAAAGAGATGAAACTCATTTCTGAAAACAAACTTGGCGAACATGCCGGAACAACGCCGGCTTTCGCCAATGGAAAAATTTATATCAGGGGAGATAAGAATTTGTATTGTATAGGGAAATAAGTTCAGAGTTCAGAGTTTAAAGTTCAAAGCATTGATTACCAGTCATACTGAGTGAAACCGAAGGATGTTTTGAATAAAAAAGATTTAAAAAGACCTAAGTGAGGTCACATGTTTATAGAAACAAATCAGGAGAAAAATACGACTCTGCCGGAGTCGAACTTCAAACCCCGATGAATCATCTATAAACATTTGAATCCTCCGGAATCTGAAAAAAAAAGATAATTTTCGCCTTTGCGAGAGAAGAAATATGACAGATAATTTTCAAAATATCGATAAAATAATTGCGGAAAAAGGTTCTTCAAAGAAAAGCCTTATTCCAATTTTGCAGTCCATTCAGAACGAATACAATTATTTGCCTGAGGAAGCCCTTAAATATGTGGCCGAAAAAAGCAACATTACTCCCGCGGAAATCATCAGTGTGGCCAGCTTTTACAAGCAGTTCAGAATGAAGCCTTCAGGCAGGCACATTGTGAAAATCTGTGTGGGTACCGCTTGTCATGTAAAAGGCGCAACATTGGTTCACGATGCTTTTAAACGCCATTTCAGTTTGAAAGAAAATGAAGACACCGACAATAACGGCGAATATACGCTTGAAAAAGTGAGTTGTTTAGGTTGTTGCACATTGGCGCCGGTGGTTCAGATTGACGGAATAACCTACGGACATGTTGCCCCCGACCAGGTGGATTCTGTTATTGCCGACTTCGAAAGCCAGCATGGAAAAGCCGAGGGAAAGAAATTCCGCAAAGCAGATGGAACCGAAATTAAAGGCGAAATCCGTATCGGGTTAGGTTCATGCTGCGTGGCCAGCGGCAGCGACGAGATTCGCAAAGAGGTTGAAAAAGTGGCAATGGAAAACCACCTTCGTGTTAACCTTAAACATGTAGGTTGTGTGGGCATGTGCCACCAGGTTCCGCTGGTGGAAATTGTGCCAAACGATGGCGAACCCACACTGTATGCAAAAGTGAAACCCGAGGATGTTAAAAACATCGTTGAAAAACATTTTGAACCACCCACTTTCTTCGCCAAAATGAAAAACAAAATTTTCAATTTGGCGGAAGACATTCAAACCGATCGCAACTGGGAGGGCGTTGAACGTTACGAAATCAGTATGCGCGAAAAACCTGTTGCATCGTTCCTTGGAAACCAGTTCCCAATTGCCACTGAATACCGGGGTATAATCAATCCGGTTGATATTGAGGAATATAAACAACGGGGAGGTTTTACAGCGCTTAAAAAGGTTTTCGAAACGATGACACCAGAAAAAGTGATTGCCGAGGTAAAAAACAGCGGTATCCGCGGACGTGGCGGCGCGGGATTCCCGACAGGTGTTAAATGGCAATTGGTAAAAAACGAAAAATCGGACACTAAATACCTGATTTGCAATGGCGATGAAGGAGACCCCGGCGCTTTCATGGACCGCATGTTGTTAGAATCGTACCCGTACCGTGTTATCGAAGGAATAATTATAGCTGCGTATGCTGTGAACATTCATCAAGGCTATTTTTACATCCGGGCCGAATATCCGCTGGCAGTAAAGCGAATCCGAAAAGCGCTTGAATTGTGTTACCAAAACAACCTGTTGGGTGAAAATATCATGGGCTCAGTTTTCAACTTCTACTTAAAAATTTACGAAGGAGCCGGCGCTTTTGTTTGCGGTGAAGAAACCGCGCTGATTGCCTCCATCGAAGGTAGCCGCGGGTTTCCGCACATCCGTCCGCCATTTCCCGCCCAAAAAGGTTTATGGGGACAGCCAACTTTGGTAAACAATACCGAAACTTTTGCCCAGATTTCGTACATTTTACGTGAAGGCTCAGAAAAATTTAACAGCATTGGTACATTGAACAACCACGGTACAAAGGTATTTGCATTGGCAGGCAAAGTAGCACGGGGCGGACTAATTGAAGTCCCGATGGGTATTACAATCCAGCAGGTTGTCGAAGAAATTGGCGGGGGAATTGCAAATGGCAGAAAGTTCAAGGCTGTTCAAATCGGTGGTCCTTAAGGTGGTTGCATCCCTGCTGAACATGCCGAAACGCCCATCAATTACGAATCGTTGCACGAAATGGGAGCAATGATGGGCTCGGGCGGCCTGGTGGTTTTAGACGATACAGATTGCATGGTTGATATTGCCCGGTTTTTTCTGTCGTTCACCCAGGACGAATCGTGCGGGAAATGTACGTTTTGCAGGGTCGGCACAAAACGGATGCTCGATATTCTTGAAAACATCACCAGCGGAAAAAGCAAGCCCGGCGATTTGGAGGAACTCGAAAAACTGGCACACTGGACAAAAAAAGGAAGTTTGTGCGGACTTGGGAAAACCGCACCCAATCCGGTGTTGAGCACACTTCAGTATTTCAGGGACGAGTACGAAGCCCATATAAACGGCGTTTGCCCCACTGGAAAATGCACCGCTCTGATTAAATACTCGGTAAACGACAAATGCATTGGCTGCACGCTTTGCGTTCAAAAATGCCCGGTGGACGCAATTCCGTTCACCCCGCACGAAAAGCACTGGATTAATACCGAACTGTGCATTAAATGTGATGCCTGCCGTGCCGTTTGCCCGGAAGATGCGATTGATGTGAAATAGTTCCGGGCTCAGTGTTTCGAGTTTAAAGTAGTACTCATCCTGAGCAAAATCGAAGGATGCTTAGATAAAAAAAACAGTCCTGAAAGGACGACATGTAACAGGCCAGGGTAAAACCTTGTAATTAAATAAAAATAAAAAAAGACCTCAGCGAGGTCACATGTTTATAGAAACAAAACGGAGGAAAAAATACGACTCCAGCCAGAGTGGAACTTTAAATTCCTGACAAATAATCTATAACCATGCAAAACCGCTGGTTTCGGAAAAGAAGAAAATGACAAAATTCAAAAACATAAGATTGGACAAAATGAAAGCATTAAAAATACCTGTATTCGTGGTTTTGACTTTCCTTTTTTCCGGCTGCCCTATTTTCAATAACGATTACGATTTTAAATATCATACCATTGTTAGCAACACCCCTGTAAATCTTGTTGAGTTAAACACGGAATATGATGACTTTAATTCAGATTTGCCGTATGAATATTTTGGCCCAACATTGTTTTTCTCATCCAACAGGAACAGTTCAGGCAAAAATTTCGATATCATTTACAGAGACCTTGGTGTTTCATACCACAAAAAAGATGATGTAGTAAATTTTGATTGGGATGAAAACTATGATGAACTTTTCGAAAAAGAGATTTCAAAACATATCAATAACAATTTCAACCAGTTAGGCCCACTGTTTTTGGAAGGACGAAAGGGAATGAATTACTTTTTCTATGCCTCCGACGATTCGGGACAGTTTGATATTCAACTTGTTTATTCACCCAGAAGCGAATGGGCTTTCAATGGTCAGAAACGTCTTTTTGGCCCGGTTAACCTGAAAGGAATTAACTCATCTTCAGACGACTACTATCCTACAATCGACCCTGGTTTTACAAAAATGTGGTTTTGCAGCAACCGAGAAAATAACCAGTTCGATATATATTCGGTTTCGCTCAATCCCGATGAATATTTGCATGAATACCTGAACAAAACCAATTTGGTAATAGTTAATGAGGCTGTTTTATCGGGTCTGGCTGAAGATAAATGCCCAGTTCTGTTTGGCGACTACTTGATTTTTACCTCGAACAGGCCGGGAGGTTTTGGCGGATTCGATTTGTATTACTCAAAATTGGAGAATAACCAGTGGACATCGCCTATGAATTTTGGCGCTGAAATCAACTCGGCATCCGATGAATACAGGCCTTTCCCATTTGAAATAGGAGGAAAAACCGTGGTCATTTTCTCTTCAAACCGTCCCGGTGGTAATGGTGGGTTCGATTTGTACGCGGTAAGAATTGATGAATTAAACTGACCAAAACTTTAAACTTTGAACTTTAAACTCGAAACTAATTGCATGATTACACTCAAAATAAATAACGCTACCATCCAGGTTGAAGAAGGCAGTTCGGTTATGAAAGCCGCCGAAAAACTGGGAATCCACGTACCCAACATGTGTTGGCACGATGAACTGGAGCATTTCACCTCGTGTATGGTTTGCCTTGTAAAAGACAAAACAAACGGCAGGCTTTTCCCCTCCTGTTCGGTAAAAGCCACTGAAGGACAGGAAATTATTACCGATGATTCGGAAATAAAAGAAGCCAGGCAAACGGCTTTGGAACTTTTACTCAGCGAACATGTTGGCGATTGCGAAGCGCCTTGTCAGATTGCCTGTCCGGCACACATGAACATTCCGTTGATGAACCGTTTGATTGCAGCGGGAAAGTTTGATGAATCGCTTGCCGTTGTAAAACGGGATATTGCTTTGCCCGCTGTTTTGGGCCGCATTTGTCCGGCTCCCTGTGAAGGCGCTTGTCACCGCAAAACCATTGACGAAGCGGTTTCTATTTGTCTTTTAAAACGATTTGTTGGCGACGAATGTACTGAACCTGAAATAACTCCGACACCAAAAACCGGTAAAAAAGTGGCGGTGATTGGCGCCGGCCCTGCAGGATTGGCAGCCGCTTATTATCTTGGGCTAAAGGGAGTTCAGGTTACTTTATTCGATACTAACGAAAAAGCCGGAGGAATGCTACGTGGCGCTATTTCGTATGAAATTCTGCCAAAAGAAGTACTCGACAAGGAAATTGATTTAATTCTGAAAACCGGAGTTAAATTTCAGGGTGGACAAAATATCGATCGGGAAGTTTTTGAAACATTGAAAAATGATTTTGATGCAGTGATTGTTTCAACGGGAACAGTTTCAGAAAATGCTGAGTTTTTTGGATTAAAATCTACTCCAAAGGGAATAATTGCTGACAAAGATTCTTACCAGACTTCCGATCCTAAAGTTTTTGCAGTTGGCAACGTTTTGCGTTCGTCGCGATTGGCAGTTCGTTCGGTAGGACAGGGAAAAGAAGTCGCTTTTTCGGTTCTGCAGTTTTTTAATGGTCGGCAACCAACCGGCGAACCACGAATATTTAACTCCCGATTCGGAAAACTGGTCAGCGCTGAATTTTCAGAATATATAAAAGAATCGGTTGAAGGAAAACGTACTTTCCCTGAAAAGGGCGGGCACAGCAGCTTTTCAAAACAGGAAGCCATTGCCGAAGCAAAACGTTGTATGCACTGCGATTGCCGCGCCATTGACAATTGTAAACTACGCGAGTATTCACACCAGTACAATGCCGACCAGAAACGGTTTAAAACCAGCGAACGCCGTAATATTACCAAACAAATCAACCACAATTTGGTTATATTTGAACCGCAAAAGTGCATCAAATGCGGCATTTGTGTGCGGATGACGGAGAAATACGGCGAAAAGCTTGGGTTTACTTATATTGGAAGGGGTTTTAATGTGGAAATAAACATTCCGTTTAACGAAGCGCTTGATAAAGGCATCACAACAGTTGCCGATAAAGTGGCTGCTGACTGCCCAACCGGGGCGATAAGTTTGAAGAATTTATAAACCACATAGACACATAGTACACATAAGAATCTATGTTTACTATGTAACTATGTGGTTCAAAACGAACAATATGAAAAAAGTAATAAATACAATTGGAATTCTTTTATTTTCGATTTCTTTAACAGCCCAACCCAACGATTCATGGCCCATTTTCCGCGGAGACCAAAACCTGAAAGGTGTGTCAAAAACCATACTTCCTGCAACACCCAAACTGCTGTGGACTTTTACCACTGGCGACAACATCAAAGCGGCCCCGGTAGTTGACAAAGGCAAAGTGGTGGTCGGCTCCACCGATAGTTTTGTTTATTGTCTCGACCTGAATGGGAAACTGCTCTGGAAATTTAAAACCGGGAACGCTATCGAAGCGCCCGCGCTGATTCTTGGAAATTCGGTGTACATCGGGAACCTCGACGGAACTTTGTATTCCATCGACCTGAACACTGGTAAAAAAAACTGGGAATACGAAACCGATAATCAGATTATCGGGTCGGCAAACTGGTGGAGCGATGGAAAAACAACTTATATTTTTGTTGGAAGTTATGATTTCTACTTGCATTGTGTGGATGCCAGAACCGGCGAAATGAAATGGAAATACGAATCGGACAATTACATCAACGGCGCAGCGGCCTGCGACAAAGGCAAAGCCTATTTTGGTGGCTGCGACGGGTTTCTGCACGAGGTTAATGTAGCTACCGGAAAGTTGGAAAAGAAAATTGACGTTTCGACTTACATTGCAGGCTCTGTTACGGTTGAAGGCGACAAGGCCTGGGTGGGAGATTACGATGGCCGTTTTTTTATGGTTGATTTGAAAGCCGGAAAAACCGTATGGCAGTGGCAGCATGAAACCACCAAACTGCAGTTTATCGCCTCTCCTGCGTTGGTTGGCGACAAAGTACTGACAGCAAATCACAACAAGTTTTTATACTGTTTCGATAAAAACAGCGGTAAAAAATTATGGGAGTACAACACAGGCCGACAGGTGGAAGCATCGCCGGTGGCGGTGGGCGACAAAGTGCTGGTTGCCAATATGCGCGGCGATTTAGCTATTGTAAACCTTTCAGACGGGAAACTTGTTTGGAGTTACGAAATTGGCAGCCAGATAGTCAATAATCCTGCAGTTGCAGGCGGCCGGATATATGTGGGCGCTTATGACGGAAATGTTTATTGTTTTGGAAGTTAAAATACTATGAACATCATTCAAATTATACCCGGTTCGGGAGGAAGTTTTTACTGCGGCAATTGTCTGCGCGACAGTAAATACGTTGATGCCCTGCGAAAACAGGGGCACCAGGTTGTGAAAATCCCAATGTACCTGCCTCTTTTTTCAGATGAACACGATATCACGGATATCCCTATTTTTTATGGTGCCATCAGTACTTATCTCAAACAGGTTTACCCAATCTTCCGGAAAATGCCAAATTGGTTTGAGAAGTTGCTTGACTCAAAACCCATGATGAAAATGGCAGCGTCGATGGCCGGTTCAACCCGGGCAAAAGGACTGGAAGACATGACCATTTCGATGTTACTAGGCGAACAGGGCGAACAAAAAGAGGAGCTCGATAAAATGGTGAACTGGATTGCCGAACATTGCCAACCGGATATTATTCACATTTCGAATGCTTTATTGCTTGGACTTGCCCGGCGATTAAAGGAAAAAACGGGAGTTCCGGTACTTTGTTCGCTGCAGGATGAAGATGTTTGGGTTGACGCCATGCAACCAAAATTTCAGCAAAAAATTTGGGATTTGATGCACGAACGCGCCGAAGATGTTGATGCACTTGTTGCGGTAAGTAATTTCTTTGCCGAAACCATGAAAAAGCGAATGAACCTTACAGATGAGAAAATGCATACTTTTTACCTTGGAGTGGATGCTGAAGATTATCATTTCATTTCAACCAAAGAAAAACACCGAAATGTGGGATACATTTCAAGAATGTGCCACGAAAACGGGTTCGACATTGTGGTTGACGCGTTTATCGAATTGAAAAAGAAACCGGGCTTTGAAGATGTAAAACTCATTGCCACAGGCGGTTCAACAGGTGATGATGCAAAATACATAAAAGAACAGAAACGCAAAATCCGTGAGAATAATCTAGAAGATACATTCGAAATTATCGATGAATTTGAAGGTGATGCACGTCATATTTTCTTCAAAAAGGTGATATTGGTTTCTGTTCCGGTGCGAATAGGCGAAGCTTTTGGCATGTATTTACTCGAATCGATGGCATCTGGTGTTCCGGTTGTTCAGCCCGCTTTGGGCGCTTTCCCCGAAATTGTTGAACTGTCGGGTGGCGGTGTTACCTACATGCTTAATTCTCCTGAAAAATTAAGTGAAACCTGGGCTGAACTGCTTTCCAATCCTGAAAAACTGGAAAAGCTCAGTCACGATGGTTTAGAGGGAACAAAGAAGAAATTCAATATACACAACCATGCCGCTGAAATAATTGGGCTGTATGAAAAATTAAGGAAATAACTATGCTATCTATGTGCCTATGTGGTATTAAATGAACCACATAGGCACAAAGGACTCATTAGAATATCAAAAACATGTTATTGCAATTACAAAATATCACAAAGGGTTACGGTAAACCGGGCATGCACAGCTACCGGCCTGTGCTGAAAGGACTTAACCTTGAATTACATCAGGGAGAAAAAGTCGCTATAATCGGACCAAGTGGTTCAGGAAAAACTACTTTGCTGAATTTAATTGGCGCTCTTGACCTTCCTGAATCAGGTAAAGTTTTTTTCGAAGGAACCGATATTACCGGTTATTCAAAAACCGAACTGGCTGATTTCCGCAATAAAAAACTGGGTTTTGTTTTTCAGATGCACTATCTGATGCCACAACTCACGCTATGGGAAAATGTGCTTTTGCCGCTACTTCCCAGCGGAAATAAAATTTCAAAAGAACAAAAAGACTGGGCTGAACACCTGATTCGAGAAGTTGGTGTTTGGGAACAACGAAACCAGAAACCATCGGAAATGTCGGGCGGTGAATGCCAGCGTACTGCGGTGGTTCGTGCGCTGATTAACAAACCAAAACTGATTTTGGCCGATGAACCTACCGGTGCGTTGGATGAAGATAATGCAGTTGCGCTTTCAGAGTTACTGATTCAATTGAGTAATGAAGAAAATTTGACGTTGGTAACGGTTACACATTCAACAGAATTAGCAGGAAAAATGGAGAAAATCTACACCTTGAAAAATGGAAAGAGCCTCCCCAACCCCTCCCAAGGAGGGGAAAAGAAAAAAGAAGAAAT
>JBBIVS010000029.1:0-4726 GCA_037439605.1 Draconibacterium sp.
TTACGCAAATATGCAGGTACTGCCTTTGGTCGGTTCCTCCCCAAAACCTGAATTCAAAACCAACTTCTGGTTTAAATTCTTGGAGATTGAAATACCATAGTTTCATCTCCTCTTTAACAGATATTGCATTCCATAACTTCTTAGGTGAAGTATGATAGATAAACTCCTTGAACACCTTTTTTTCCATTCCGCATGATTTAAAATTCGGTCATAAAAATATGTCATTTATTTTCACAAACCGCTGGTAAATATGAAATGAATTTTGCTCATCAAACTTTTTTGTTTCGTGTACTTTTTTGAGCCCGATTTTTGTAAATTGCAAACCAATTAAACCAACAAGATTAAAACTATGAATCCATCAAGAAGAAATTTCCTGAAAAAATCAGCAGTTGCAATTTCGGCAACAACAGTAATTCCATCAAAAGTTTGGTCGTCAGAATTTGCTCCGTCCGACAAAGTGAATGTCGCATTAATCGGTTGTCGCAACATGGGTTTTGGCATTCTGAAACACCACCTCGACACAGGAATGGTGAACTGTGTCGCGCTTTGCGATGTTGACGAAAATGTATTGAAAGAAAAATCGGAGTGGGTAAAAAAAGATTACAACCAGTCGCCCGAATTAATCAAAGATTACCGGAAAGTGCTCGAAAGAAAAGACATTGACGCAGTAATTATCGGAACACCCGACCACTGGCACTGTTTGATAATGGTGGAAGCCGTTCAGGCCGGAAAGGATGTTTATGTTGAAAAACCGATGGCCAACACCATTGGCGAATGCAATATTATGGTAAAAGCCGCCAACCTTTACAACAGTGTAGTGCAGGTGGGGCAACAGCAACGCAGCGGAAAAGTTTTTATTGATTGCATGAACCTGATAAAAGCGGGCGAAATTGGAACTCTGCGAAAGGTAAATATCTGGGCCAATTTTAATTACGGGCTTGGCGCAAAATTGGTTAATGACAGTCCGGTCCCCGAAAGAGTGGATTACGATTTCTGGCTGGGCCCCGCCCCAAAGCGCCCGTTCAATCAGGCACGGTTTCACGGAAGCTGGCGGCATTTCTGGGATTACGGTGGCGGTTTGATGTCGGACTGGGGAGTTCACCTCATCGATATGGCGCTGTGGACCAAAGATTTGGTGAAAGGGCCAAAAACAGTGATTACTTATGCCGGCAACCTCTCGAAACAGAACATGGCGCGCGAAACTTTCGACACCATGAACGTGCTTTACCCGAAAGATGATTTTGTAATCAACTATGATTTGACCGCCGGGATTCAGCAGGGACCATACGACAGCGCTTACGGAGTGCAGTTTATTGGAGAAAAGGGAACACTTGTGGCCGACCGCAGCAAATATCATTTATATCCCGAGTGGGACGGTGAAAAAAATGCCCCGAAAGTGGAAGAAGTTTCCTTTGAAAAAGGTCATGAATCGCACCGCGAACATGTCGATAATTTTCTGGCTTGCATAAAATCGCGCGAAACACCTTCCTGCCCGCCCGAAATTGGGAGGGCTGCAGCCGTTCATGTTCATATTGCAAATATTTCGGCTCGGGTTGGGCAGCAAATCCTTGAATGGGACGATACAAACAACCGTTTCACCAATTGCGAAAAAGCGAATGAACTGATTACGCCGGTTTACAGGGCCCCCTGGAAACTACCGGAAGTTTAAGGGAAGATTGGAATCTTGAATATCAGAATATCAGAATTTTAGAATATCAGAATAAAAATGAATACACGCAGGAATTTTATCAAAACAAGCGCTTTTGCAACGGCAAGCGCTTTAATGGCAAGCTCGTTTATAACACTTGCCGCCGATGGAAAAAACAAACTGAAAAACTTTGGTTTTATCTCAGGAATTGCCGGGGATGCCATGAAGGCCGACTGGAAAGATACACTAAAAAAAGCTGTTGAATTTGGGTTTACCGAATATGAAGGCGGAAGTAACTATGCCGGTTCGCCAAAAGAATTTTTGGATTACTGTAAATCGATTGGAATTAAACCCGTTGCCGGAGGATTTGATTTTAAGGCCAAAGACGAAGACCTGAAAAAAGCCTTTGAAACTTTAAATCAACTGGAAATGAAATATGCAGTTGTTTACTGGCCATGGCTGACCGGCGGCCCTTTCATGCTGGAAGATTGCAAAAAATCGGCTGAAATGCTTAACGAACTGGGCGCCAAAACCAAACAAGCCGGCCTGCAGCTTCTTTGGCACAATCACGACAAGGAGTTTCATGAAATGGAGGATGGTTTGCCCTTTGATTACCTGATGAAAAACACCGATAAAAAACTGGTACAGTGCGAAATGGACATATACTGGGTGAAAAAAGGCGGAAGCAATCCGTTTTCTGTACTGAAAAAATATGCCGGACGGATACCTGTTTTACATGTAAAAGATATGGCGCCCGGCCCCGGGCAGGATTTCATCTGTCCAGGTCGCGGCATCATCGACTTTGCTTCGATTTTTGCCGAAGCACGAAAACAAAAAATTGAGCACTATTTTGTTGAACGTGACAACGAACCCGATGGCATTGGCTGTTTAAAATCGAGCGGCGAGTTTTTGAAGAATATCAGATTTTAACATGAAAATAATAAAAGTAGGGGTTGCCGGGCTGGGATTTATTGGCCCGGCGCACATTGAAGCGCTTCGGAGAATTCCGGGAATTGAAGTGGCCGCTATTTCTGAAACATCGGAAGAACTGGCAAAATCGAAAGCTGAACAACTGGGAATCCCGAAATACTTCGCAAATTTCAATGACCTTCTGAAAGAAAATATTGACTGTGTGCATATTTGTACACCCAATTTTCTTCATTTCGAAATGGTAAAAGAAACCTTGGGGGCCGGCAAACATGTGGTTTGCGAAAAACCACTGGCAACAACAATAGCAGAAGGTGAAGAATTGCTGAAACTGGCAAATGAAAGCAGACTGGTTCATGCTGTTCATTTTAACATCCGATACTACCCGCTGGTAAGGCAAATGAAGGTGATGCGCGAAAAAGGCGAACTGGGCGAAGTGTATTCCGTCATTGGTTCGTATTTGCAGGACTGGCTTTTTTATGTTACTGACTACAACTGGCGGCTGGAACCTGAACTCTCAGGAAAATCGAAAGCCATTGCCGATATCGGTTCGCATTTAATGGATTTGCTTGAATACATTTCAGGATTGAAAATAACCGAAGTAATGGCCGATTTCAAAACGATTCACCCTAAAAGAAAAAAACCGTTAAAACCAGTTGAAACTTTTACTGGTAAAATGCTGCAACCCGAAGATTATGCCGAAGTGCCCATTAATACTGAAGATTATGCCACGGTAATGCTGCGTTTGGACAACGGAAATAAAGGAGTAATCACTGTGAGCCAGGTAAGTGCTGGCCGCAAAAACCGACTAAGTCTTGAAATAGCAGGATCAAAACAAACATTTGCGTGGAATTCGGAATCTCCCAATGAATTGTGGATTGGCCGGCGCGATGCCGCCAACCAGGTATTAATGCGCGATCCGTCGCTGTCCGACAAAGAAAGCGCTGCGCTCATTTCGTTTCCGGGTGGCCACAACGAAGGTTTCCCCGACACCTCGAAGCAAATGTTTAAAGAGGTTTATGAAAACATCAGAAAAGGAACAATGGAAGGGGCTAAATTCCCGACATTTGAAGACGGATTACGTGAGTTGATTCTTTGCGAAAGCATTTTGGAAAGTAACGAAAAACAAGGGTGGGTAAAGGTATAAAGTTTAAAATGTTCTTTTACAGGTTAGTTTATTCCTCTTTTAATTTAGTAAATTTGTTGAAAAAGAATTCGAAATGAACATTCAGGCTGAAAAACTGGAAATAATGAAAATGATTTTGGAAACTGAAAATCCGGTAATCATTGAATCAATCAAAAACATTTTCAAAAAGGAGGCGCCGTCTGATTTCTGGTATTCACTCACCGAAGCTGAAAAACAGGAAATCAGGGAAGGAATCGAGGAAGCTGAAAATGGAGAAGTCCAGGATTATGAGGTTTTCATGCAAAAATACCGGAAGTGAAAAGTATCGTTCTTACCAAAAAAGCTGCTGTTTTCCTTGAAAACCTGTTTCGTTATTTAGAAACTGAATGGTCGGTAAAAACGAGGAATGAATTTATCGAAAAGTTAGAAGATGCTCTTTCAAAAATTCAAAAGTATCCGAAAATAGCGCCACAATCAAAAGAAATTCCAAATCTGCACAAATATGTTCTTACAAAACAAATTTCTCTTTTCTACAAAGTTGACAAAAGAACAATAACTATTATTACTATTGTTGATAACCGAATGAACCCGTATAATTTAAAGATTTGAAACAAAGAAAACCATAATTTATTATGTTAGATTTAGGATTTGTAAGCGCCATACTGGCCGAAAAAAAATTTGAGGAAGTAATTGAATTTGCCTCTGAAAACAGTTTTAAATGCGTCGAAATCATGTGCTGGCCGATGGGGAAAGCAGAACGCCGGTATGCCGGCGTCACCCACATCAATGTTGATGAAATCAGCGATAAAAAAACACTCGAAATTAAAGAGGTACTCAAAAGAAACAACATCTACATTTCGGGACTGGGCTACTACCCCAACCCGCTTGATGTGGATGAGAAGCAGGCCGGGTTTTACATCGGGCACATTAAAAAAGTGGTTAAAGCTGCGGCAAAGCTTGGGGTTCCGGTTGTAAATACCTTTGTGGGCCGCGACCCGAAAAAAAGCGTGGAGGAAAACATTGCA